>SLGA01000250.1 GCA_007123985.1 Balneolaceae bacterium
ATTTCTGATGAGTCTGTTTTTAAATAGTCTTGTCCGGTAGAGGTGCCTGCATTAATCTTTTCAATGCCGAGCGTGCTCAAAAAATCTTTCATATCTTGGGTTTTTTAGGTGACTTATTTCTGTAAATATAGAGCGATTCGAATTGAAGTGAAACATCAGACTTGAAACGAAAAACGGTAAACAGAAGCCGAAAGATAGATCATGGCAGATAGAAAGTTTTCACTTTTCACTTTTCACTTTTCACTTTTCACTTTTCACTTTTCACTTAGAATATGATCCAACCCGCCTCAAATAATCAGATAAAAGAGTGGCGAAAACTGCTGCAGGGTAAGTACCGAAAAAAAACCGGTCTTTTTCTTGCTGAAGGATACCGGTGTGTAGAACAGATTATCAAAAATAAAAAAATAGAGGTTTCTGAAATATTAACCGACAGCACCATCGATCTTTCAAAAATCAAACCTGACAATATTCCTGTTTTTGAGCTCTCAAAGAATGATTTTGCCACAATAAGCGATACAGAAAATTCACAGGGTATAATAGCAGTTTGCAAAATACCTCATCAAACCTCTATTGATAATATCTCCATATCACCAGGTTTGATTGTAGCACTGGATGCTCTTCAGGATCCGGGAAATCTTGGCACAATTATTCGAACTGCTTCCTGGTTTGGAGTTGGTGGCATGCTGATTGGCAAGGGAACTGCAGATCCGTTTCAGCCAAAAGTGGTAAGAAGCACTGCCGGAGCCACTGGAGCCATTCCTTATTTGAAAGGAGATTTGGCTGCTCATCTTGATCTACTCGAAAAGGAAAATTGGAATATTTATCTGCTTGACGGTTCTGCTGACTCTGTATCGATTGACTCTGTTTCACCAACAAAAAATACTGTAATTGTGGTTGGTAATGAAGGTAATGGGGTGGACAGTACACTCGTCAAAGCGAATCGAAAACTGGTTCGTATTGATGGAAAATCAGAAATTGTGGAGAGCCTCAATGCAGCAGTTGCAGCAAGTATTGCATTGTTTAAATTTTCAGACCGAGTATAAAATTATGGCCTAAGCACACCTTAAGCCGGTTAAACAAACTATTATATTTTTGTGGTTTATTGATTATGTGATATCCTTTAGTTATAGTTAAGAAATCATTACAGACAATTGCACATCACCCCTCAACTTAATTTGCTTGGCCTATGCCCGGACAAAAAAAAGTGAAGAAGATTTTCGTACTCGACACTTCCGTTCTTTTGTATGATTCTGATGCCGTAAAAAACTTCGAAAAACATGATATCGCCATTCCCATCACCGTTTTAGAAGAGATCGACTCCTTTAAAAAAGGAAACTCTGTTACAAACCTCCACGCCCGCGAATTTATCCGTTTTCTGGATAAAATTACCGATTCTAATCTAATCCAGGAATGGATACCGTTAAATGGGCGTACCCGCGGAAAAATTCGTGTTGTAAGTGACGAAGGCAGCAAGGTGAATGCCAATGATGTGTTCGGTTCGGTTAAGAACGATCACAGGATTCTGAATTCTGCCCTCAAACTGATGGAAGAAGAGCCCGATAAAAAAGTAACTCTGGTTACTAAAGATATCAATCTTAGACTGAAAGCACGCGCTTTGAACCTGATTGCAGAAGATTATGAAACCATCCGCATCAAAGATATTGACCATCTGTACCGCGGAAAAACAGATCTTAAATTTGAAGATAACGCACCAATTAATCAGCTTTACAAAGAGGGTAAAATCAGCCAGAGTAAGCTGGAAGATTCAAAACCCATCAGCAACCATTATTATATTCTGAAAAATCATTCCAGTTCTGCGCTCGGGTATTACAATCCCCGCAGTAAAAAGGTGGAGCTTGTTAAACCGCTGAATGCATACGGCATATCCCCAAAAAATGCAGAGCAAACCTTTGCTATGCATGCCTTAATGAATCCGGAAATTTTACTCGCCACAATAACCGGTGCCGCCGGAACGGGAAAAACTCTGCTTGCACTGGCCTGTGCACTCGAACAGCGCAGGTATTACAGACAAATCTATCTTGCCAGACCAATTGTGCCGCTGAGCAATCGTGATTTAGGTTATCTGCCCGGGGATGTTAAATCGAAAATCGATCCATACATGCAGCCGCTTTGGGACAATCTCAGCATCATCAAAAACCAGTTTAGTGAATCGAGCAAGCAGTACAAGAAAGTGGACGAACTGATTCAAACCGAAAAGCTTTCCATCGTACCACTTGCATACATTCGGGGAAGAAGCCTGAACAATGTGATTTTTATTATTGATGAAGCGCAAAACCTAACCCCGCACGAAATCAAAACGATTATTACAAGAGCAGGTGAAAACACCAAAATTATCTTTACGGGGGATATTTTCCAGATTGATACACCATACCTCGACGCGCAAAGCAACGGGCTTTCGTACCTTGTAGATCGTATGAATAACAATGATGTGTACGCTCACGTAAGCCTTGAAAAAGGTGAGCGATCAGAACTGGCAAACCTCGCGAGTAAGTTTCTGTAAAATATTGCAACTTCATTATAAGAGTTTGTGCACCTTTAATGGATTCATCATGAAATTATTTCTTACACTTTTTTCACCATCTCTTTTATTTCTGCTGATTGGTCTTCAGCCATTACAAGCACAAACAGACCTTGAAGAACTCTATCAACCGAAAGAGTACATTTCTGATGATGGAGACACCCTTCGCTACCGGATGATGCTGCCTCCTGAGTTTGAAGAAGGCAGAGACTATCCGCTCGTGCTATTTCTTCACGGTGCAGGAGAACGCGGAAGTGACAACACAGCTCAGCTCACATGGGGATTGGATGCCTTTGCAGATGTAGACTTTAGACATGAACACCCTGCAATTGTGATTGCACCTCAGGCACCTGAACAAACATTTTGGGCGAACCTTAACTGGAGGGAAGAAGGTGCCGGGTTGATGGATGAACCTTCAAAACCCCTGGGGCTTGCTTATCAACTGCTCAAAAAAACCATTCAGGATTATCCGGTTGATGAAAACCGGCTCTACATTACCGGTCTTTCGATGGGTGGTTTTGGAACATGGGATCTAATTACCCGCCATCCCGATCTTTTTGCTGCGGCCATGCCCATTTGCGGAGGCGGGGATCCCTCTAAAGCATACCTGCTCACAGACCTTCCCATCTGGAATTTTCACGGTTCCCTGGATAATGTTGTTCCGCCTGAACTTTCGCGTGATATGATTGATGCAATTCGCCAGGCAGGAGGTCTGCCAGGCTATACCGAATACCCTGATATGGATCACTTCTCCTGGATTCCGGCATATAGCGACAGATTTGTCCTGGACTGGCTTTTCAGTCAGAGCAGATCATCCGAATAACATTTACCAAGATTTGGTGGTGCCGGTTATTCGGCAAATTCTTATGTTTATGATCGATTGAAGATGAGAATGTCACATTAGAAAATAATTAATACCAATTCCCTAAAATGTCAGAAAAGCTTAAGCGAAACGATCCATGTCACTGCGGTAGCGGTAAAAAGTATAAAAATTGCTGCCATGACAAGGATCAGGCAGGCACGAAATCAAAACTTGGGATGATCGGAATCATCGCGGCCGTGGTGCTTGGGCTCATATTCGTGGCAATTTCATTGAACAGCAGTAACCCATCACAAAATTGCCCGCCGGGAACAGTTTGGTCAGATGCACATCAGCATTGTCATTAATTGTCAACTCTGATAGTGTTGTGAAAGCCTGATAATTATTCTAAGTTCGCTATCAGAGAAAACAGATTAATTATTGAGCTCGGGAAACGAACAATTCAATTATGGAGACGATTAAACTCCCTAAAAACTATCTGCTTTATGGATCTTTAATCGGGCTCTTTGGTGGACTATTATTGGGGATTATTGCAGAAACTCAAAATATTCGTCTGTTTTATGCTATTCTCTCTTTTATAGAGCCTCTCGGTACTCTTTGGATTAACTCTCTTAGGATGATTGTTTTGCCGCTCATCATTGCATACATCATTACAGCTGTTGCGTCTTTTTCAGAAATAAAGTCCACATTTAAAGTAGGGGGAGGAGCCATATTTGCCCATCTGGTTTATTTAGGAATTGGGTTTACAGTAATGATTGCCCTTGTTCCACATCTTGTTACCTTTTATAATGTAACACCAGAACTTACCCAAGCAATTCAATTTACAAGTGTTGAAACACCACAGCCTTCAGGAACTACTGAAGCGCCCACCGGCCTTCGAAATATTATTGTGAACATTATTCCGGTAAATCTATTCAGTGCGGCAGCCAATAATGAGATATTACCGCTGTTTGTTGCAGCGCTGCTGTTTGGCCTTGCTTTAACAAGAGTTCCACAGCAACAAAGAAGAATGGTTGTCAGTTTTTTTAAAGCCATAATTTCAGTTCTTTATGTTCTCATTCAGTGGATTCTGATGGTAATGCCATATGCTGTTTTCATTCTTGTGTTTTCAATGGCATCTCAGGCCGGTTCTCAGTTACTCGGGGCTCTTATCTTTTTCGTTGTTCTTTTTTGTGGTTTGTTGTTATTCGCTACGCTTTTGCTCTATGTTGTAACACCTATTGTTGGCAGGGTATCTTTACGCAAGTTTGCACAATCCTCATTACCGGCTCAAACGGTGGCAATTGGCTCCAGATCATCGATGGTATGTTTACCCGCGCTTATTGAGGGTGCGAAAGACAGATTAGGTTTACCCGAAAAAATTGTTGGCCTTGTAATGCCTCTTGCCGTTTCAATGTTTAAATACAATAAAGTTGTTTCCGGGCCAATTCAGATTTTTTTTCTTGCTCATATATACGGCATACAACTTGAGCCCTGGGCGCTTGTTGCTTTTTTCATGGCGTACATACCTACAAGTTTTAGCTCACCGGGTATTCCAAGTGGAGGCTTCTTTGTTTCACTGCCACTTTATATCGCTTTGGGTATTCCGGTAGAAGGTGTTGTACTGTTAAGAACAGTTGATGCAATCCCTGATATTTTCAAAACAATCGCTAATGTAACAGAGGATATGAGTGTTGCAGCACTCGTTTCACGTTATTCTGCCGAATCAGCCACTTCACTATCTCCCCTTCCTGATTAATTGTAAATGGATGAGTAAAAAAATCCTTTT
Organism: Balneolaceae bacterium; assembly: GCA_007123985.1. GTDB lineage: Bacteria > Bacteroidota > Rhodothermia > Balneolales > Balneolaceae > Rhodohalobacter. The sequence continues at coordinate 5,128 of SLGA01000250.1, forward strand.
TTTCGTACCGGAGAATCAAACATGGATTCAAAAAAACTTCCAGAACCGCTTATTGCCCGAGATTGCCAAAGATATTCAGATACATTCCTATGAAAGGATAGATAAGCTCAGAGTTATTGAACCATCAGCATGTATTTTCACCGGGCTTGGTGTTATTACTGAGCTGGAGAGAGAGTTGAGTAACAACCTGTGGGATCAGCTTGAAAACCATGGATTTCCCATCAGGTTGATGAACCATCCAAAAAATACTCTAAATCGTCACGCACTCCACAAAGAGCTTTTCAGGCTTAACATTAACGATTTCAGGAGCTTCTATCTGCATGAAATTCCCAATACAAATTTAAATTACCCAATTTTTATACGGGAGGCAGATAAGCACACCGGCAGTTTATCAGAGCTTATATTCAGTGAATTTGAATTAGAAAAGCAATTACAGAACCTGAAAAAAAGTGGTTATGAACTGAACTCTTTGCTGATTGTTGAATATATCCGCACTGCAGACCAAAACAATGTGTTTAAAAAATATTCAGCTTTTAAAATTGGTGATACCATAATCCCAAGATACCTCACTCTCAGCCATAACTGGGTGGCAAAAGAGAATGCTGAAAGCCCGGCTGACAAAACTCTGTATGACGATGATCACATAAAGGAAGAATTTGATTATATAACTGCCAATCCTCATAAAGATGAGTTATTTAATATCTTCAAAATTGCCGGGATAGATTATGGCAGAATTGATTATGGATTTAAAGACGGAAAGTTACAGGTATGGGAAATTAACACACTGCCTACATTTGGACCATCCCCAAAAAAGAAAGGTCCAAATCCAGAAGAACTACAACTTCGAAAGCAAAAGAGAGGACCTTCAAAAAGTTATTTTTACTCGCAATTAAATAGTGCAATGAATCAACTAATCAGAGTGGAGAGTGCTAAACCCGTAGTATTAAAACTAGAACCAAAATTACTCACCCAACTCAAAAAAGAACGCTTCAGAAAACAGGTTGCCGGTTTTTCATTAAAAGCCGGTGCAATGTTACCCAGGATATCTCATGTTCAAAAACTCAGGTCTTATATCCGTAGAAGGCTGATTGAGACCGGTAAGGTATAAACTGCTTTTCCGGATTTATTTCGTTTCCCTGATGAACACAAAGTAGTAGATAATGGCAATAAAAAGGCCCCCACCGATGATGTTTCCAAGTGAAACAAAGAACAGATTGCTCGTTACAGCCAAAAATGTAATTTCTGATGGTAACTCAAGATCAACCTCACCCGTTTCAGTTATCAGTGCAAAAAAGAACTGAAACATACTTCCCGTACTGTGCTGGAAGTTCAAAGCAGGAACTGCGGCAACCGGAACCAGCAGTGCTATAAATTTATCCGTTACAGTTCTGCCCGCCATAGCAAGCCAGAGACCGGCACAAATAAACATATTTCCAAATATTCCAATCACTGCGGTTTCCAGAGGGTTGAAAGACAATTTGTAAGCCGATAGGGATTTTGCTGTATCAACCAAGGCATTATCGAACTGAAATGCCAGCCCTGAAAAGTAGAACAAAACAACCACGAACAGCGCACCAAAAATGTTTGCTGCCAAAACAAGCGACCAATTCCTGGAAATTTCCAGCAGTCTGAGTTTACCGGAAGCCCACCCCATGGCAGAAAGATTGTTGGTTGTAAATACTTCCGCTCCTGAGATAAATGCCATTATATAACCCACTGCATAAAAAAATGGACCGGCAACGGCGGCAGTACCCGCTCCTATTTCCGGATGCGAGTAAAAGTAGAGCTCGTACAATGCGCCAAAAGAGATGAAAACACCACCCATAAAACCAAGGGTAATTGTTTTATAAGCCGGATAGTTGGTTTTTTTGATCCCTACATTGAGTACTTTTTCCGCAATTTTGTTTGGTTCGTAGGCATCCAGATCATATGACTTGATGTGCTCTTTGTTGATTTTCTGTTTCGGGTTTCCCGCCATATAAGGAACGTCTGGATTGTGTTTACACTGTGTTCAGGCATTATAACAATGAAGTGTTGGAAAGAGTGCCGAAATTTACCCTCTGGATAAGGCCCTTGCTGCAAGCCAGCCATTTGTCCAGGCGGCCTGAAAGTTAAAACCTCCGGTAACACCATCGATATCAAGTACTTCACCAACAAAAAAGAGGCCGGGCACAATTTTACTTTCCAGCGTATCGGCATTTATTTCATGTAGCGGAATGCCTCCACAGGTTACAAATTCCTCTTTAAACGTTGTTTTTCCCTGGATGCTGTAGGTACCAAAGCACAAAACTTTAGTGAGTTCATGCAGCTCTTTATTGGAAATATCGGCCCAGTTTTTTTTATGATTAATTCCGGCTAATTCCGTCAGCCTTGCCCAAAGTCTGGCAGGTATCGGAGTCTCCTTCTGGTTTATAACCAGTTTACGATTGTTCTGTTTTCTGATAGAGATCAACCTCTCTCTCACCTGGTGCTCATTTAGCGGATACCACCAGTTCACCTCAATATCAAAGCGGTACTCGCGTTCACTTAACTCTCTTGCAGCCCATGCGGAGAGTTTTAGAACTGCCGGGCCGCTAAATCCCCAGTGAGTAATTAAGAGCGGCCCCGTTTCCCGAAATGGCGTATCCAGAATCTTAATCTGGACTGGATTGACAGAAATGCCTGGAAGATCCTTGAAAATCTTTTCTCTGAAATTAAATGTAAACAGAGAGGGTACCGGTTTATGGATGGAGTGCCCCAGCTCTTCAAGCCAGCTGTAAGCCTCTTCTCTGTTATACCCACCTGTTGCAACCACTACTTTATCAAAAACGGCTGTTTTCCCTTTACTCGTTGCAAGTTCAAAGGCTCCGTTTTTTAGCGGTTCTACTTTCTGTATTGATGTTTTTGTGTGAACAGTTACTCCAAACTTTTCCGCTTCAGTGGTAAGACATCGGATAATTGTTTCTGAATTATCGGTAACGGGAAACATTCTTCCGTCTTCTTCGGCTTTCAGTTTTACTCCTCTCTCTTCAAACCATTCCACTGTATCCGCAGCACCAAACTGCTCAAAGCTCCACCGAAGCATTCGCCTGCCTCTCGGATAGGCTTCAGACAGACGTTCGGCATCAAAACAATAGTGCGTTACATTGCAGCGTCCGCCACCGGAAATTCTCACTTTAGAAAGAACTTCCCTCCCCTTTTCGAATAACACAATCCGGCCGGTTCCCTTCTTAAACCTTGCGGCATTAACCGCCGTAAAATAGCCTGCTGCACCTGCTCCAATTACTGCAACGGAAAGTTCTTTATCAGCCATTTACTCCTGCAGTTGCTTGATATAGATATCCGGTATCTCTCTGCCCAGAAATCGCTCAGCCAGTTCTCTGAATCTCTGGGGATGATCGCTCACAAAACAGCTTAGATTACCCGGTTTATCCTGTATATTCAGCAGGTTGAGTTTTTTGAGGCGAGAACGTGCTGAAACAGCAACTGCATCAGCCGAATCGATGATCTCAATATCACGTTCACCAAACACTTTTTTGATGGATAATTTGAAAAGCGGATAGTGTGTACAGCCCAAAATGAGTGCTTCCATTCCATTTGTTCTGAATCGGTTCAGGTAGATGGAGAGAGTTTTTAATGCAACTTCGTTTTCAGTCCACCCTTCTTCGGCGAGTGGGACCAGCATCGGGCATGCTTTCGATTTTATCACGAGAGAATCATCACGTTTAAGTAGCTCTGTTTTATAAGCGCCTGAATTTATGGTAGCCAGTGTACCGATCACACCAATCTGTTTTTTCCCGGTTTTAATAGCCGCTTTTGTGCCGGCATCAATCACATTCAGAACCGGTAACTCTCCCGCTGTTTCAGTAACTATAGTTTTTGCAACTGCAGATACTGAATTACACGCAATGATTACCATCTTCACATTCTTGCTTACAAGAAACCGGGTAATTTCAGCAGAATATTTTCGAATGGTTTCTTTTGATTTGATCCCATAGGGAACACGTGCTGTATCACCAAAGTAGATAATATCTTCGTTGGGAAGTGTATCCATAACGGCTTTTGCAACAGTTAATCCGCCAATTCCAGAATCAAATATTCCAATGGGTGATGATAAATCAATACTCATAAAAATTACATTCCCGTAAGGATTATCTTCCCGGCATTCAGGTTTTTCTCCATTCTGTTGTGTGCTTCTTCAACATCTTCCCAGTCAAATACAGAATCAATTACTGGTTTCATTCTCTTCTGCCGAAACAGATTTACTGCCTGTTCATGAAACTCTTTGGTTAGCTTTGATTTGTAGTCATCGTCTCGGTTCCTGAGGGTTGACCCCCGAATTGTTAATCGTTTTCGAAGAATTGGAACAAGGCTCATTTTTTCAATTGTTGCGCCGCCAAGCATCGCAAGGTACACCAGACGTCCGTCCATCGATAAAGTACGCATGTTGTTATCCCAGTATGGTGAGCCAACAAAGTCGATAATCAGATCAACACAGTTTTTTCCAAAGGTCTCTTCGAGTGACTCTGCAAAGTTTTCTTCATTGTAGTTCATGCATAAATCGGCTCCAAGTGCCGCCGTTATCGAGCACTTTTCATTACTGCCGGCAGTTGTGATAATTCTGGCCTGTTTCAACTCTTTTGCCAGTTGTATAGCTGCCGTTCCCACACCGCTGGCACCTGCGTGTATCAAAACAGTCTCTCCTTCTCCGAGCTCACCCAGCCAGATTACTGCCTGGTAGGCGGTTAAAAATACTTCTGATATGGCCGCAGCTTCCTCAAACGACATCTCTTCAGCCATCTTCATGGCGTGGCCAGCATGAATTGTACAATATTCTGCATAGCCGCCCCCAGGTAACAGTCCAAAAACATGATCACCTACCTGAAAACCGTCTGCATTTTTTCCGGCTTTTTCAACAATTCCAGCCATTTCCAGTCCAAGAATTGGTGTTACTCCTTTCGGCGGCGGATACTTTCCGGCTTTCTGCATCAGATCGGCCCGGTTCAGAGCCGTTGCCTCCACTTTAACCAGGATTTCGTGATTGTCCGGTTCAGGCTTTTGAAAATCACCAAGTTTCATCACCGGGTTTTGAGTCGTGTTATCAACAAGCAGAGCTTTCATGGTTTCCATTTCTTATAAATGGTTTGTATAAGGTTATTTAAATCGGGTGATGTGTTCAGATAAACAATCGGCCCCATAAATATGAACAGATAAATCATCGATTTGACAGGTGCATTCAACCAAACCGAACCGAGGTCTATAACTGCATAGCAAATGTATATTGAAATTGAGCCCAATGCCACCACGAAAAGCGTTACCAAAGAAAAAGGCTGTAAATTTTGTCGTATCAACAGGTAAAACCACTTAACAGCATTGTGAGTAAAAAGCGCAAATGCTGTTGCAAGTGCAGCGCCCTCAATACCGTATTTGGGTATCAACAGATAGTTGGCTACGATGGTTACTGTTACCAATAGAATATTCGTATAAAAACTAATTTTGTAGTGTTTGGAGTTGATCAGTATCAAGCCATTTGCGCCGGAAACCATTACCATCAATTTGCCGATACCAACAATAAATACCACCCATTTTCCTGCTGCATAAAATTCCGGCATGATGAGAAACAGAATTTCAAGGTTGATCCAGATCAGCCCGAAAATTAACAAACCGGGGATCAGCTGATTCAGAGATGTTTTCTTATAGATAGCACCTACTTCATTCCACTCCTTATTTTTGATAAACCCTGCCAGCATAGGTCCTGCAATTTTCTCGATAGACCTTTGAGGAATGGTTATGATGGAAGCTACATAAAATGCGATGGCATAAACCGCTGTTTGATCGAGACCGGCCATGGAGCCGAGCATCATAACATCCACATTCCAAACTATAACGGTTGTAAATCCGCCCAGCATGGAGTAGATGCTATATTTTGCCATTCCTTTCACCAGCGAAGATCGAATTATGTTGAAATCTGGGATTAGTTTGAATTCTCTCTTTTTCCAGATTTGATAGCCGATAATGAGTGGCTGAGAGATATAACTCAGCACAAAAAGTGTGAGAAACTGGGCAATTGAAATCCACCCAAAAAAGTACATTCCCAGCAAACCGATCGTTAGTATTCGCTGAATAACCTCGTTTGCAATAGATCCTGTTGTGGAATCTCGCAGCGAACGCAGGTAATTGTTCAGAATATCGTAGTAAAGAATAAAAAGGGTGAGCGGAATTACCCATAAATAGTATTCCACAAAAAGCGGCGACCGATCAGCATAGATGGTAATAATCAAATCTCCTGCAAGAAGATAAACCACAGCAAAAAGAATAAACCCAATTACAGGGATACTCATCAGCCAAAACAGAAACCCGTGATGATCCGGGTTGGCATTTTTGAAAAAAGGATAGTAGCGGATAACGACATTATGCAACCCGAAATGGGCAAACTGCGAACTGATATATGCGGCTGAAATGAGTACACGGGTGAGCCCATACTCTTCTGGTGTGAGTATATACGGGTAAAGCAGAATGGTGAGAATAAATCCAAGTGCAATCCCTATATACGAGATGATGGTGTTGGAGATACTCTGACGTACTATTATTCCCAAGCTGAGTTCACAGTTTTAGTATTACTGATTTACAGAATGTAGGCTGATTCGCAATGGTTTTGCAACTTCTTATTCAGATCTGTTGCCGGCAAAAAAACCTCGTAACACCCAAACTCGGAATTGAAGAATAAATAGAGCAGCTTTTGAGTTTCCACTGAGATAGTACCCAGCTGACAAAATGAGGCTCCAGGAAAGTTTAAGGAGTTCGCTTGCGAGTTTTTTAATCAGTTCTGCGGATTGTCCCTCAAGCCGTAAGCGTTCGCTTTTCCCAATTCCAACCGACTGTTTTTCGAGATACTCTTTTTCGAGCCGTTTATATCCTATCCGATGGGTTAGTTTCAAATCAGCCCAGTAGTGCATCTCCACTCCATTTTTTCTTATTCGCTCAAAAAAGGCTTTTTCTTCACTCCCCAAAAGCTCTTTTCCGGTTCGCCCAAGTGTGGTATCGAAATACCCGAATGCATCAAATACGGTTTTCCGGATCATCATATTACCACCCCTTGGAAAATTGAATGGCGGGTAGATACGGTTTTCATCGCCCAGATCGTGTAATCCAAACATCGGCATCAACTCTTTGGGGATCCAGTCGGGGTTCTCTTCATCATCAAATGAAACAAAAATGCGCCCACCCGCACACAGTGTAGATTGCCGAGAATCAATATAATCGAGTGCTGTTTGAACAAAGTTTTCTGGAAGTTTTACATCATCATCAATATAGAGCAGAACCGGAGATCCGGCCTCTTTTGCGGCACGGTTTCGGGCGTATGATAATCCCTGACTCTCCTCTTTCACCCATCTAAATTCAACTTCAGGATTGGTTTTTCTGAATATTTCGCAAACCGTTTCTGTTCCGTCTTTGCTGTTATTGTTTACCACCAGGAGTTCAAAATGGTTGGGCGATGCTGTTTGCAAACCCAGATCATCCAGTGTATCCTTTAAATACGCTGCCCTGTTAAAGGTGCAAATTGCAATTGTGATTCGGATTTGGCTTTGCATAAATTTTAAATCATGGCCTGTTTCAATCGGGCATCGCAAATATAATCATTAGATATCAGAACAGTTTTGATTAATCACCGGCAACCACTTGTATCTGCATACATTCCTACCCGAAACAGATCCGATCTGTTAAAGCGAGCGGTGGAATCGGTGTTCAATCAAACCTGGAAGAATCTTGAACTTATTGTTGTAGATGATGCATCGGATGAACCCGTAAAAACTGTGTTAGCCGATATTGCATCAGAAGTTCCGCTTAAAATCATCCGAAACAGCCATCCGAAAGGTGCTGCAGCAAGCCGGAATATTGGCTTTAAACATGCAGAGGGTGAATATGTGGCCGGCCTTGACGATGATGACTCATGGCACCCGGAACGGATTGAGCGCCTCATGAAGGCATTTCAGTCTAACTTCGCAGCCGTGACCGCCAATGACTTGCTTGATTTTGGACAGAAAAGCATCGTTTGGAAAAAGAAAGCTGTAATTACCCTGAATGATTTACTTTACTACAACTGTGTGGGCAATCAGGTACTCACCAAAAAAGAGTATGTTCAAAAAGCGGGCGGTTATGATGAAAACCTGACCGCAGCTCAGGATTATGATCTGTGGATACGGTTATGCCAACATTTCGGCCCGATAAAAAATGTATCGTTTCCTCTTCAAACCGTTTCGATGGAAAGTGAGAGGAAACGAATTACTACATCTTCCAAAAAACTTCAGGGCTACGGAGACTGCTTTGAAAAGCATAAAGAGAAGATGAGCATAAAGCAGATTTCATATCAAAAATATCGGCTAAGACTCGCAAAGGGAAACTCTGTAACCTGGCTTGAAATGTTTCGCTTGGTACCATTGCATCTTTTCGTTAAAGAGATAAAAAGAAAACTTTTTTTGTAATCAGCGAAAAATCCAGACTATTGAAAGAGTAGCAAGAAGTACAATCAGCGCGAAAAATTTATGGCTTTTGTACCACGGGAGATCAACGGGTAGTACTGCTTTTTCATCCACGTCGAAAAAGCTTGAAACTTTCTCTTCTGGATATTTCAGGCTTACCACAATCATAATAATGTTACTCACCATAAAAATAATGGTAGCTGAATAGAGATAGTGAATGGGGAAAATTAACGGTATTACATAGTTATTAATTATCAACAAACCAGCAACGATGGTGCCTCCTATAAGTGAATAAAAAGCCCCTTTTGCTGTAGCTTTTTTCCAAAACAGGCCAAAAATATAACATGTAACTATTGGAGGGCTTAAAAACGATAGTACAGCCTGCAAATACTCCCACAAAGTTGGAAATTGATTGATAAATGGTGCCCAAATTGAGGCCAATGTAACAGCAACCAAAATAAAGATCTTACCCATCTTTATGAGCTGCTTCTGGCTGCTGTCCGGTTTAATTTTTCTATAGATATCCATCGTAGCAATACTTGATGAAGCTGTTAAAGCAGAATCTATACTTGACATGAGAGCGGCTATGAAACCGGTTAAAATTAAACCCAATACTCCTGCCGGAATAAAATCAAACATAAGTTCAGGGAAAACCAGGTTCGGATTTTCAATTTCCGGGTACAGTATTAGGCCGAGGGTACCCGGCAATACAAGAATAAAAAGTAATGGGAGTTTAAGTAGAGCAGCAAAAATAGCACCTTTACGTCCGTCTTCAAGCGATTTAGCACCAAGTACACGCTGAACCATATGCTGGTTCGAACACATAAAATAGAATCCAAGAATCGGTAAACTAATCAACAATGTAGGCCAGGGAATAAAAGGGTCATCTGCCGGTTGTATGAGACTCAAGAATTGCGGTGCCACTGAACTGCGAATTTCTTCCCACGATCCAATCTGCTGAAACGCCACAACGGCCACAATTGCACTGCCAAGTGTAAGCAAAATTGCCTGAATTGAATCCGTTACAACAACCGCTCTCAAGCCGCCGGCAACGGTATAAAGCCCCGTAACCACTGCCATAATTATCACAAAAACAAAAAGCTCCACCTCCGGGAAAATACCTTTCAGCAGAATACTGCTTGCAAACAATGCTCCCGCAATATCAATCAACACACTCATTGTGATAGAGATCACAGAAAAGAATAAGCGTGAACGTTCGTCGAATCTCTTGCCTAAAAATTCAGGCATAGTGGTGAGCTTGTGCCTTAAATAAAATGGAACTATGAAGACTGCAAATATGAGCAGCATAATAGTGCCCGACCACTCGTAGTTAAAAACAGAAATGCCAGTTTCGTAGCCGCTTCCGCTAAGCCCAATTATACTTGTGATAGAGATATTTGTAGCATACAGGGAAAGCCCAATTAATGGCCA
>SLGA01000241.1 GCA_007123985.1 Balneolaceae bacterium
ATCAATATCTTTTTTGTCGTTGGCGTGCATTTCAAGCAGACGGCCAATTCTTTCACGATCACCGGTTGCTGAATTCAGTATGTAAGATCCTTTTTCAAGAGTTCCGGAATAGACCCTGAAGAAAGTAAGTTTCCCTACATATGGATCTGTCATAATCTTAAATGCAAGTGCTGCAAATGGTTCATTTACATCTGCGCTTCTTGTCATTTTTACTGTCTCATCATCCGGATCAATTCCATTTACAGCCTCTACGTCAAGCGGGCTTGGCAGATATTCAATTACTTTATCAAGAAGAATCTGCACACCTTTATTTTTCAGAGCTGTACCACAAAGTACCGGTGTAATATCTCTTGCAAGTGTAGCTTTTCGGATAGCTGAACTGATCTCTTCCTCTGAAAGCTCTTCTTCCATCAAATACTTCTCCATCAGATCATCATCATGATCTGCGATGTTTTCAAGCATAAGCTTTCTGTACTCTTCAGCTTTCTCTTGCAGATCTTCAGGAATATCAATTATATCGTACTTTGCGCCCAGAGACTCCTCATCCCAAACAATTCCCTGCATGTTGATCAAATCAACAATGCCTTTAAAATTTTCTTCTGATCCGATTGGGATCTGAATAGGAATTGGGTTGGCATTAAGTTTCTCGCGCATTTGGTTTACAACATTGTAAAAATCTGCACCGGTGCGGTCCATTTTATTTACAAATGCCATACGAGGCACTTTGTATTTGTTTGCCTGACGCCATACTGTTTCAGACTGCGGCTGCACAGCACCTACTGAACAAAATACCCCAATAGCACCATCAAGCACCCTGAGTGACCGTTCAACTTCTACCGTAAAATCTACGTGACCAGGTGTATCAATGATATTAATTCGGTGGTTTTTCCAGATACAGTGTGTTGCAGCAGACTGTATTGTAATACCTCTTTCCTGCTCCTGCTCCATCCAGTCCATAGTAGCAGCACCATCGTGCACTTCGCCCATTCTGTGGCTTCGGCCGGTGTAGAATAGAATCCGCTCACTTACCGTGGTCTTACCGGCATCAATATGCGCCATAATCCCGATGTTTCGCGTCCTGCGAATACGGTCAATGATTTTAGGATCTGTTTTAGTTGTAACGTCGGACATTATCTTTTTTTCTTTACTGATTTAAATAGTTGTAAGGATCTTAGAACCTGAAATGCGCAAAGGCCTTGTTTGCCTCAGCCATTCTGTGCGTTTCATCTTTTTTACGTACAGCGCCGCCTTCATTTTTTGAGGCATCAATCAACTCACGCCCAAGACGAATTGCCATAGATTTATCATTTCTCTGTCTTGAAGCACGGATAATCCACCTCATTCCAAGAGCTGTTCCGCGCTCTGTTCTTACCTCTACAGGTACCTGGTAGGTTGCGCCTCCAACTCTGCGGCTTCTTACTTCCACAACCGGAGTTGCATTGTTCATAGCTGTTTTAAATACATCAAGAGGCGGTTCGCCGGTTTTCTCTTCGATCATCTCAAATGCCTGATATAAAATTTTTCTGGCAACGCCTTTTTTACCGTCTCTCATCAAATTGTTCACGAAACGGGTCACAAGCTTGTCGTGAAATATGGGATCCGGTTGTACTTCTCTTTTTTCTGCTTTTCTTCTTCGCATTGTAAATAAGGTTAAAAAATGATGGTTACCCTTTCGGCTTCTTGGTTCCGTAGTGGCTTCTGCCCTGTTTGCGATCGTCAACTCCGGCAGTATCCAATGTACCCCTTACGATGTGATAACGAACACCCGGAAGATCCTTCACTCGGCCACCCCGGATAAGAACAATACTATGTTCCTGCAGGTTGTGCCCTTCACCGGGAATATAAGCAGTAACCTCAATGCCGTTTGTTAACCGAACCCTTGCAACTTTTCTAAGCGCTGAGTTTGGCTTCTTTGGCGTAGTTGTATAAACTCTTGTGCAAACGCCTCTTCTTTGAGGACAGTTCTGTAAAGCAGGAGCAGTTGTTTTGCTCACTTTGCTTTTTCTACCTTTGCGAATTAATTGTTGTATTGTTGGCACGGATGTATGATTTAAATTTCGTGATATCAATAGCTCAAAAAGATAACTATTTTATAGAAATAAATGCAAAATTATTTACTGAATTATATTCTTTATTCGTAATCATGTACCTCTGCTACTCAAATTCACACACTATAGGTGATTTAATATCACATTTTAACATACAACTGATATAAATCAATATATCATTTTGAGACTCCTCGATCTTCCGAATCTTAGCAATAAAAGACTGCAGGCCCTGCAAAAATCAGGCATTCATACTCCACATGACCTGCTTTTACTCTTCCCAAGAAGATATATCGATAAATCTGTTGTTAAACCTATCTCCATGCTTAACGAGGGCGCCGGTGCTGTAACCGTAATTGGTAAAGTTGTTTCGAAAAATGTGGCCGGCTTTAAGCAGAAAAAACGGCTTGAAGTCATCATACAGGATAAAACAGGCTCCCTAAAGGCAGTTTTTTTTAAAGGTTGGAAATATTTCATCACTCAATTCACGGAAAATAGCTGGGTTGCTCTTTACGGACCGGTTAAAAAATATGGACATTACTACAGCATGGCTCACCCCGAAGTAGATGCCGTTGAGAGTCCTGAAGATGTTGAAAAGTTTGAAAACCTGGTGCCAATTTACCCAAGTAATAAACATTTCAGTAAAGCCTACATTTCAAATGCAATCATCAAAAACTGGGTGGAGGTGCTCCTATCGGGTTTAGATATCCCTGAGTTTTTACCTGAAACCATTCTGAAAAGGCACAATTTCCAGATTCGGAAAGATGCACTAAACAGCATGCATCAACCTGCTTCCCTTAAAGAAGCTAAACGTGCTCTTGAGCGATTTAAATATGAGGAATTTTTTCTGTTTGAACTCAGCATGGCTTCTATTAAAAATCAGCGAACTGAAAGGAACAGAGGGAAATTACTGAAGCCCGGAAAATATACCTCTGCATTTTTCAAAGAAATTCTCCCATTTACCTTAACAGATGGTCAGAAACATGCACTTTCTGATATACGAACGGATCTGCAATCGGGAAATCAAATGAATCGCCTGATTCAGGGTGATGTGGGTGCCGGAAAAACCGTTGTGGCAATCGGTGCCATGCTTATGGCCATAGATAACGGAATGCAGGCCGCATTGATGGCCCCCACCGAAATTCTCGCCGAGCAGCACTATCAAACCATTCAGCAATATATAGAGCCTTTGGGTTTGAATTTCAGGCTGCTTACCGGTGGCCAAAAAACAGCCCTGCGCCGGGATATTCTAACAGATATTGAAGGTGGCAATTGCAATATCGTGGTGGGGACCCACGCCATCTTCCAGGACAAGGTCCGGTTTCACAAGCTCGGGCTTGCCGTGATTGACGAACAGCACCGTTTTGGGGTAAAACAGCGCAACGATGTGTTGATGAAAGGAGATAACCCGCACCTCCTCGTAATGTCGGCAACTCCCATTCCACGCTCCCTGGCCATGACTATTTACAGTGATCTGGACATATCTGTAATTAAAGGCCTTCCAGCAGGCAGAAAACCGATAAAAACAGCTGTGCGTACAGATAAAGAACGCCAAAAAGTGTACGATTTTCTTGAACAGAGCATAAAATCAGGAGATCAGGCTTATGTGGTTTTCCCGCTGATTGAAGAGTCTGAGGCGATGGATCTGAAAGATGCCACAATGGGTTTTGAAAAACTGAAGCGACGTTTCCCTGATTTCTCAATTGCGCTGTTGCATGGCAGAATGAAATCAGAAGAGAAAGAAGCCATCATGAAACGATTTGCAGATGGTGATACGCAAATTTTAGTCTCAACCACGGTAATCGAAGTTGGTGTTGATGTGCCCAATGCTTCCATCATGATTATTGAGCATGCAGAGCGTTTTGGGCTTTCGCAGCTCCATCAATTACGAGGCAGAATTGGGCGGGGCGGTAAACAGAGTTTTTGCATTTTGATGCCGGATGTAAAACTGAGCAAAACGGGCAGAATCCGCCTCAAAAAAATGATAGATACAAATGATGGCTTTGAAATTGCCGAAGCCGATTTAAAACTGCGCGGACCGGGTGATTTCTTAGGCACCAAACAAAGCGGCTTGCCGGAGTTCAGGTTCGCAGATATTGTGGAAGACAGATTACTGCTCGAACAATCCAAAAACGACGCCTGGAACATCATTAAAAAAGACCCGGAATTAGAACTTCCGGAGTACAAGGATTTAAAAAAGGTGTTCGAACCTTACTTTAAAGAGAGATCTGAGTTTTTTGGTGTGGGATAATAAACTCATTCAGCTAATACGAATGTGAATTACTCCTCATCTCCATTGACTTAAAGCAAAAAATTATTTACCAATTAAACAGACGTTGGTCAACAAATAGAGTGAATCAGATAGATTTATGTCCTCCTCCTCTTTTTTATTTACTGACCCATGCCGTGACGTTTTCTGATGTACCCTCAACATCAACTGATATTTTATATAACTACTATGGCACATTTAAAATCCACTCTAGTACTCACCGTGTTGTTTGTTGCAAGTTTTACGGCACTTATCTCCTGTGGTACATCATCAGAGCCTGACGAACCACTATTAAACCAGACAATCAGTATGGAAATTTTTTCTTACCTGATGACCGAATTGATGATGATACCGCTGATACCTGAGTCTCAGCCGCCAGTCACGGCAGAAACATTGTTTATTGACTCTGACAGCTCTATGCAATCGAATGAATATTCAGTTACAGCTCCCTGCTCTCAGGGTGGTAATATGGCGCTTACGGGCACAACTATTACAAACCTGTCTGATGATGGAATCGGAACCATCCAAACTTCTCTTGTACAAACTATTTCCAACTGTGGAATTTCTACATCTCAGGGTGTTTTTGTTGTAAATGGAAACCCGAACCTAACCAGCTCGGGCAACATGACGGTTCAAAACTGGACACCTATGACGTTTACATTCTCCTATAACGGCGGTTACAGTTGGACAGGCTTGGGTCAAACCGGTTCATGCGCTATTCAAATAAACTATTCAATGGATTTTCAAAATCCTGACAGTTTTTCGATGAGTGGCCAAATGTGCGGATATACGTATTGATGCCCGTCATTTCGGAAATCTATCCTTCCTCTCCCGCCATTTTCAAAATCTTCTCGTACTCCTCTTCGGTTACTTCTGTAATTGAAAGCCTGTTTCGCTTGAAAAGCTGCATCTCTAATAGGGACTCATCTTCTTTTAGTGCATCTCTGGTTACGGGATTATCAAACTTCCGGATGAATTTCACATCAACCAAATGCCAGCGGGGTTCACTTTCGCTGCTTTTTTCATCGAAATATTTACTCTCCGGATTAAACTGAAGCGGATCGGGATAAGGCTCTGTACAAACTTCCATCTCTCCAACAATGGCCGGCGGTTTTACGTTGGAGTGGTAGAAAAAAGCCCGATCGCCCACGTTCATCCGGTCTCTCATAATATTCCGCGCCTCATAATTTCGAACGCCGCTCCAGTGGATTTGTCCGTCCTGTTCAAGGTCGTCAATGCTGTAGGCATCCGGTTCCGATTTCATCAGCCAGTACTGCTTTTTACTCATTTTTCTGTAGTTGATTATTTTACTTTATAATTCAAAAAAGTGATAACGGTTGTGAATTTTTCTTCATTCCAAACCGGAAATTTCAGATGTTTTTTGATTACCGTTTATTCTTCTCGACAAACCAAAGCACTGTTTTCCTTAGCATAGAGTTAAAATCTTTGGACGGAGCCCAGTTCAACTCACTTTTTATCTTTGATGCATCCACTGCATAGCGGAAATCGTGGCCCGGCCTGTCCGTAACAAAACTGATCAGATTTTTATAATCATTGTCCGGCCCATTACCGATCTCTTCGTTCAGGATCTCACAAATCAGGTTTACGAGTTCAATATTTTGCCACTCGTTGTCGCCGCCGATATTGTACTGTTCCCCCGCTTTTCCTTCATAAAAAACAGTAGCCAGTGCCTTGCAGTGATCTTCTACGTAAAGCCAATCGCGAACATTATCTCCCTTTCCGTAAACAGGAATGGGTTCACCGGCAACAGCTTTTCTGATGACGGTTGGAATCAGTTTTTCATCATGCTGATGCGGCCCGTAGTTGTTAGAACAGTTGGTCATTACGGTATTCATTCCGTAAGTGTGAAAATACGATCGTACCAAAAAATCACTGCCCGCTTTTGATGCGGAGTAGGGCGAATTGGGTGCATAGGGAGTGGTTTCACTGAAAAAGCCGGTATCCCCTAATGTTCCATACACTTCATCTGTGGAGATATGCAAAAAACGGCAGGCCTCCATGCTCTCCTTCTCATTCTGCCATAGTAATCTGCACTCATCAAGCAGGTTAAACGTGCCTACGATGTTGGAGTAGATAAACGGCTCCGGCCCTTTGATTGAATTATCCACGTGCGATTCTGCCGCAAGATGAATCACTCCATTTGGCTTCCAGCCCTGAATCACTTCGCGAACATCCGTGCGATTTACAATATCCACTTTTTGGAAACTATATCGATCAGAATCATTTACTGAATCAAGGTAGCTCAGATCAGAAGCATAGGTTAGTTTATCAATATTCAGAATTTCCACTTCAGGATAGGTTTTGTGTAGGTGTAAAATCAAGTTGGAGCCTATAAATCCGGCACCTCCGGTTACAAGTATTCTCATGTTCTCAGTTAGTTGATTAGCGTGTTCATTTAAGTGGTTTAGGTGATGAAAAGATCTTCTTGCGGCAGATTTTTGAGTGTTGGCAGCTGTGCATCTTTTTCCGATATAACAGGTGTATCAATTTTCCAGTCAATATTCAGATCCG
This sequence comes from Balneolaceae bacterium, assembly GCA_007123985.1. Lineage (GTDB taxonomy): Bacteria > Bacteroidota > Rhodothermia > Balneolales > Balneolaceae > Rhodohalobacter. The sequence goes on from SLGA01000241.1 coordinate 6,847, forward strand.
GATCGCTCCAGAGAATTCCTCTTTCCGAGGCCTTGTTATAGTAGCTGCTGCATTTATACAGTACGGTTGCCTGGTCGGAAAGTACCGAAAAACCGTGGGCAAACCCTTCGGGAACCAGCATCATACGTCGGTTTTCATCGTTTAGAATAGCAGAAAAATATGCTCCGAATGTTTCCGAGTTTTTACGCAGATCCACTGCAACATCCAGAATTGTACCTTTTACTGCCATCACAAGTTTAGCCTGTGCATGGGGACTTTTTTGATAGTGAAGACCGCGAAGGGTATTCTTACCCGAAGTAGAAATATTATCCTGAATAAAGCTATAATGCAGGTTTTGTTCCTTGAAAAACGCTTCTCTGTACGTCTCAAGAAATTGCCCCCGGTGATCCTGAAATATCTTCGGTTCAATCACCCAAACACCATCAATTTCTGCTTGCCTGAAGTTCATTCAAAAATCCTTAAGCTTTAATTTTCAACCTCATTGAGCTGCTTCATTAACTTGCTCAATCCATCATTCCAAACTAACGGTTTTATGCCCGCCTTTTCCATTTTTTTATTGCAGAGCAATGAATAAGCCGGCCGCTTTGCCTTAGTTGGATATTCATCCGACGAAATTCGTTTTACAATTGTCCCGGTTCCCTTTTCAAGGAAAACCTGCTCAGCAAAATCGGCCCACGTTAGCTCCCCGATACTACTGATGTGATAAATTCCCCTCAGATTTTTTCTGATCAAAGCGTCTGTTTTTTCTGCAACATCGCCTGCGAATGACGGGCTTCCAAACTGATCGTTTACAACCGATACTTCTTCGCGCTCACTTGCCAAACGAAGCATCGTCTTCACAAAATTAGAACCAAACCTGCCACAGAGCCACGATATGCGGATCAGCAAAAATTCTGCCCCTGAACCCATCAACGCAATTTCACCGCTCTGTTTACTTTTACCATAAACATTGGCCGGATTGCATTCTATATCTTCAGTATAACCATGGGGATAGATTTCCCTGTCAGACAGATTCCCCGCAAAAACATAATCTGTACTGTAATGCACTATTTTTGCACCTGATTTTTCACAGGCTTCAGCAAGGTATTTTACACCGTCGGCATTCACGGAAAATGCTTTCTCCCGCTCTGATTCTGCCTGATCTACTTTGGTGTAAGCGGCGCAGTTGATCACTACATCGGGTGCTTCATGATTGATTACCTTATTTACCCAATTTTCATTAGTAATATCCAAATCAGACGATGTAAGTGCTGAAGCTGTATATCCTTTTGCCCGGGCATAGTGCACCCACTCACGACCAAGCTGCCCTCCGGCTCCTGTAATTAAATATTTCATGAAAAATTTCTTTTTTTCAGGTAAGCTGTAAGGATAAGAAAAAAATCAGGTAAGCGGATACTCAGTTCTGGAGCCTTTCATACTCTGAAGAATGGGCAGGATCAACATCACGCAAAAGGTTGTACGCGTTCAGGCGTGTTTCTACATCAGCATCGCGGAATAGAGCTACTATTTCGGTGTATTTTGAGCTGAAGAAGATATCGAACAGATAATTATTGGTTGTTACCCGCTTGTTTTCGCGAATGGCCTCCAGGGCTGCCATGATCTGGTTTCGGGCAATTTCGGGGTCTATGGTGAACTGATCAAGCCCAAGCCTGTGGTATCTGTACACTGCCCTGCGAAGCTCTTCGTAGGCGGGATTCATCAAATCAGTAATTAGCCCAAAGCGGTTTCGTTGTGCACCAATTGATCGCCCCCATCCCTGAACCCCTGAGTTCTGGCCAAGTTCAAATACAGATTGTGCATTACTGAAATATTGAGAGCCGCCAAGTTCAGAAAAACTGTCGTAATCGAAACCAAGCATGATGTAGGCGTAAAAATCGAGAAAACTGGTCATATCATCGAACTGCATGTCATCATGAATCAGGTTTTTATTTCTGGGGTAATTAAATCGCCAGTTATTATCACTTAGTACAAGTTTCAGCGACTGCTGATTGGTGTTGTAGATAGGCCGCCGCATCGTAATTACAACTTCAGCCGTAAAATTAAAGTTACTGTCAACTCCCGTCAGTACTACCTGCATATTGCATCCAATGCGCTCAAAATCCTGATAGCGATCGTTTGTCCACCGATAGCCATTCAAATAGTTCTCAATTTCGCCGGGTAGTTCAGAAATATACTCATAGGTTGAGCCGCTTATCTGCCGATCGTTAACGGTAACCGAGCAATGAAACTCCTGAGCAGTAATTTTTCCCGAGAGTACCATCATTATTACCAAAAAAGAGAAAAATTTAATGCTCTTAAGTTGATGTTTTGTTCTCATCTTCTGATACTATCCGTATGATTTTATTCTGAAGTTACTCTATGATAAAAAGGATACAGTTTAAAAACTTTACATATTTAATGCCGCTGATCTGCCTGTTTTTTCTAAGTTCTTCGGCCTTGGCACAAAACAGTATGGGTGCCAAATCGATTGCAATGGGCCAAACAGGTGTTGCGTTACCGGCCACAAACTGGTCGGCTTTCAGCAATGTTGCCATGATGCCAACGGATCAGAACAGGGTTTCATTTTATGGTTTCCGTTACATCGGCATAGCTGAAATAACCGATATGGCAGCTACCATCAATTATCAGACAAATTGGGGTACATTTGGTGCCGGTGTACACCGATACGGTTTTAATCTGTTCAACGAAAACAGATTCCTGCTTGGCTATAAAAACAGCCTCGGCAACTTTCATTACGGGGCCTCTGTTTCGTACACGCATATTTACCAGGGTGGTATTTACGGCTCGGCTGGTGCAGTTGGTTTTGATCTTGGGCTTGCCACTCAGATTATTGACGGGCTTTGGTTTGGCGCACGTGCCACCAATATCAATCAGCCATCCTACGGGGATACCGATGAGAACCTGCCGCGAGAGCTTGCTGCCGGGTTAAGTTATCAACTGACCGGCGATGCACTTGTGACCGCTGAAATTGTGAAGGATGTGATGTTTCCAATTTCGTTTCGGGCAGGGCTTGAGTTTGAAATTATAACCTCTCTTTTTGCACGTGCCGGCATCACTACTGAACCGGAAACATACTCATTTGGTTTTGGTTACCTGGCCGATAAATGGGAAGTAAACTTTGGCCTTCAGCAGCACAATCCGCTTGGATTAAGCCCGGCCCTTGATATCGCAATCCATTTTTAAAATGAGGAGATTTTTTTTCAGAACATATCAATACTCTTCTTTTAAAAAATCTGCTGCGCTCACAGTTTTAATTCCTGTAATTCTTCTTTCAATGGTTCTGCTTCCACAAACAGGTTTTGCCCAGGAACAGGATACTACTCGCGTACAGGTAGAGCGTGATCTTGAACGAGCCATCGAAGATATCGATCCTGAAGAATCAGATCTTGATCTTGAAGAACTGATCGAATTTCTCGAAAATCTTGCCAACAATCCTATGAATATAAACCGTGCATCGGTAGATGATCTGATGCAGATACCGGGATTGAATTTCCGCCTGGCACAAAATATTGTTCGGTACCGAACCGAGCAGGCTCCGTTTACAGCTATCGAAGATTTGGGGAATGTAAGCGGAATAGGGCCGGCAACGCTTGGAAGGATCCGTCCTTACGTTTCGGTAGGCACAGGCCTTGAACTTGGGCGTGATCTCTATCTCAACCCCCGTTTCTGGACCAATAACAGCCGCTTTGAAGCCTTTACCCGATACCAGCAGGTGCTTCAGGAACAGGAAGGTTATACCCGTCCCGATACGCTCGGTGGTTATGTTGGCAGCCCAATCAAATACTACCAGCGATTTCGATATACAAGCAATCATCTATCACTAAATCTTACCCAGGACAAAGATCCGGGCGAGCCACTAACCGGTCCCACCGATTTCGATTTTACATCCTGGCACCTCGAAGTGAGGGATATTAGCAAACTTCAAAACCTTGTGGTTGGTGATTTTAGCATTGCCTTTGGGCAGGGTTTGCTGCTTTGGAGTGGTGGTGCTTTTGGTAAAGGACGGGATGTAATTCGAGGCCCGTCGAAAAACGAGCGTGGTGTACGCCCATTCACATCAGCTCAGGAAGCCATCGGCTTTCGGGGTGTGGCAGCAACGGTAGGTAATCGCCTCCAGTTTACCGGTTTCTACTCAGACAGGCAGCGAACAGCCACTGTTATCGATGAAAACACCGTAAATTTCCCTACTCAATCGGGTTTACACCGTACACTCAACGAGCGCAATCGAAGAAATAACCTGGGTCAAACCACGGTTGGTGGCCGCATTCGTGCGCAAATTCCGTATGGATTTTTAGGGGTATCTGCATTTCACAATCATTTTGATAAAACCGTTGCCAGGGGTTCCCAGCCCTATCAGCAGTTCAACTTTTCAGGGCAAAATCTTGCAGGCTATGCCGCAGATTACCGGTTGCTTCTGGGTGATGCCATACTGTTTGGAGAATTTGCCTACACAGATAACGGCGGTTACGGTTTTCTGAGCGGAATGGAGTACAGTCTCGGCAGGCTGACCGATCTGCTTTTCGTTTACCGGCAGTATGATAAAGCCCTTCAATCTATTTTTGGAGCAGGTTTTGGTGAGCAGTCGGGCCGGCCAAGGAATGAACAGGGTTTTTATGTTGGAATACGCCATGCACTAACAGATCAGATACGGATCAGCGGTTATTTCGACCAGTTCAAATTCCCCGCTCCGCGATTTCAAACCACACAGCCAACTTCCGGATACGACTGGCTGGCATCTGTTGAATATCAGCCATTTCGCGAGTTGAGCATGTATCTGCTTGCACGCTATAAAGTTCGTGACCAGGAGTACACCGGTACAGATGCGCTTGGCCGTTCTATTCGTCTTCTTGATGATAATTCACGAACCAATTTACGATTTCAGGCCGATTACCAGGTTCATCCCAGAGTTCGCCTCAGAACCCGGTTCGATATGGTCCGTGCCCAGGCCGCTGTAAGTGATGCAAGCTGGGGATACCTCGTTTTTCAGGATATTCGCTTCTACCCCACCCCCCGCCTTCAGATCGATGCACGCATCACCATGTTTGATACCGATGATTTCGATTCCAGGGTTTTTCAGTTCGAGAACGACCTGCTTTATGTGCTATCCAACACCATGCTGTTCGACCAGGGGCAGCGTATGTATTTTGTAATTCGATACGAAGCTACCCAATGGCTCGACTTCTGGTTCAAAGCCGCCACAACTGTATATGAAAACCGAAATGTAATCGGCAGCGGCCTGGCTCAAATTGATGGAAATCGCCGGAGTGATATTGGTGTACAGGCACGGGTGAGGTTTTAATTCAGGGCATAGGTATTTAGATTGTATCCATTACTTTCAGTTCGTTCTATGAAAAGAAGCTCTCCATTTTCATTTACATGCAGTAGCTCTTTGGTTCCGATTGAAATAGGGTACACACTCAACTTATTTCCATCCGAATCAAAAATTTCCAAAAAATTGCCACGCGAATCTTCAGGGTTTAGGTCCATAAACTCAATGAAGTAACTATCCTGTGCAGGCCTTGAACTTGCTATTAGCGCCGGCAATGCTGTATAAAGTGGCGCAGGAATGGTATAAGAATTTGGATCAGGCTTTTCGTAAACCGATGAACTCCCCTCATGAATCGTTAGGAGACTACCTTTTAAATCAAAAAAATATGTGCTTAGCTCCAAAGGGTGAGTAACGATAATTTTATCCTCAAACAAATTGATATGTTGCAGAGCCCCCGAAATTGGTATACCCAACTCTTTAACGATATCACTCGTCTCCATAAATTGATTGACAATCATTCCATTTTCAGGGTTGATGACAGAAATATGAAATGGTAACTCATCATGTGTGAAGGCACTAAACGTGAAAAGAAGCCCATCAGCATAAACCATATCGTGCATCCGAAATGCATCATTCATTTGAAAGCTTCTGGTATAATTCCCTGAATCATCAAAAATGGATAATCTCCACATTGGCCCATCATACGCGAAAATTCTGCCTTCTTCGTCTGATGTAATAGAAGTTATGCTTGTAAATTCACCCGGGCCTCGTCCGGGCCCGCCTATCTCACGAATCAATGTACCGGAATCATTAAATTGGTAGATTTTATTTGCAGAGCCGTCCATAATCAGAAAACCATAAATATGCTCTCTAAACCGAATTGTGGACCCAAGTGCATCAACCTCTAAACTAATTTCATTAACCAGATTGGCTATTTCATCGAATGGCAGCGTTTCAAAACGATCATTAACCGTGGCTGAACATGCTGAAAGAATGAATACTGAATCCAACACAATGTGAAGGATATCAACCTTACGTGTTTTAGATTTCTCAAGTCTCATGATGATTTGATGATTTGATGATTAAGTTGAGATCAACCTAAAAAAAAACTGCAATATTTATAATAAAATCTATTTTTTATCCCTAAAGCATTGCCATGTAATAAGAAAATGATATAAATACCGGCTTGCTTATCATGTTCGTTCAATCAGAATTACTTTCGATATCTTTTTAACCAAAAAAAACATATTTTATTAGACAATTTGATTCTTTAAGCTAAATAAATAACTAAAAAGCGCTTCCAGTAAAAAATTTATTGCATAAAGATCATTTTATAGCATTATTTATACAGTTATTTCAACTCTAAATATTGCTCTCGATGTCTTTCATGAATACTCACTCTCCTTTTAATGAAAAATCTGCTTGTGGCGTAGGTTTTATTGCCAGCCGAAAAAACGAATCTTCCCATCAGAATCTCCAAAAAGCACTGCATGCACTCAGTTGCGTGGAACATCGCGGTGCATGTGCGGCTGATCAGGTTTCAAGTGATGGCGCCGGAATCATGGCAGACATTCCGTTTAAACTCTTTGGATATGAACGCGGGGAAGTTGCGGTTGCAACCATTTTTGCCCCGCACGACAGCCAGCGCCGCCGGAAAGCACTGCGCGTTTTCGAAGAGACCTTTCGTTTTTATGGCCTTAAGGTACTGGAGTACCGAACAGTACCGGTTGATCCCACCGTTTTGGGGGGAACAGCCCGGCAATCGATGCCATTTATACTACATGCCATCATAAAAAGGCCGGAGCATTGCCGTACCGACAGCTCGTTCGATAAACTACTCTATACCGCAAAACAGATGACGCGTACTAAAGAGAAGGCCGAAGGCATTGTTCGTGAGTTTTTCTTTGCCTCGCTTTCTGCCCGTACCATTGTTTATAAAGCTCTCACCAAGGCGAATGCGTTGAAAGATTTCTATCTGGATCTGCAAAACCCTGCTTTTGAAACACGTTTTGCACTTTTTCACAGAAGATTTTCTACCAACACAAAAACATCGTGGGATAAAGTTCAGCCATTCCGGATTATCGCACATAATGGAGAAATCAACACAATTACAGGAAACAGATCCTGGGCAATTTCCCGTGAAAAATATCTGGGTGTTCAAAAAGATGAACTGCTGACAAGGCAGCAGATCAGTGACTCAGGAAGCTTGAATGAGATGGTAGAATCTCTCACATACCGAAGCAGTATTCCTTTTGTTGAGGATATTCTGGCCATTATGATTCCTCCGGCTACTCATCAGAACAGTTTTTACAAATTCTGGAGCCGGGCTATGGAACCGTGGGATGGTCCCGCTTTTATCTCCTATTCAGATGGCTCATCTATTGGAGGCCGTCTCGACAGAAACGGATTCAGGCCCTGCCGATGGATGATCACGGATGACCACCTCTTTGTTAGCTCAGAAGCAGGATCTTTCGAAATAGACGAGAGTATTGTAACAGCGAAAGGCTCGCTTCAAGCCGGTAACGGTATCAAAATGGATCTCTCATCCGGCAAAGTTCATTTCCGTGATCCAAGTTATTCCCGTGAAAACTATGATGCAAAATTTGAACACCGCCTTGAAAAACTCCTGCCTGAAATTCTGGATGAAGCAGACCAGAGTTTTGCCAACAAGCATCTGTTCAAATACACCCGCGAAGAGATCGAGAATGTACTCGTTCCAATGATTACGGAGGGGAAAGAACCGATTGGCTCGATGGGTGATACTGCCAGACCGGCACTTTTTTCCGATCAACCGCGATCATTTTTCGACTATTTCTACCAAAATTTTGCCCAGGTAACCAACCCTCC
>SLGA01000284.1 GCA_007123985.1 Balneolaceae bacterium
ATCTTCGGCTATCCGGGCGGTGCCGTTTTACCGGTATATGATGCCCTGTTTGATAATCATGACCTGAAGCATGTACTTATTCGGCATGAACAAGCCGGAACACATGCTGCCGACGGATATTCACGGGCAACCGGAAAGCCCGGAGTAGTACTCGCAACATCCGGCCCGGGCGGAACCAATACAGTTACAGGTATTGCAACAGCTATGATGGATTCCATTCCTTTGGTTGTACTCACAGGCCAGGTTCCAACAAGTGTGATCGGGAACGATGCCTTTCAGGAAGCTGATATTGTGGGAATTACACGACCCATCACCAAACAAAATTATCTTGTACGCGATGTAAACAATCTTGAAAGCGTACTTCGGGAAGCGTTTCACATCGCCACAAACGGCAGGCCAGGCCCGGTTTTGGTTGATCTCCCCAAAGATATGCTGAACACCAAAGCACGGTTTAAAGGAACCAAATATGTAGATATTCCAAGTTTCAAACCAACCATCCACGGCCACCAGCCACAGATAGCTAAAGCGGCAAGAATGCTCAGTGAAGCAAAAAAACCCCTCATTTATGTAGGTGGTGGTGCAATTTTAGGCCAAGCATGGAAAGAGGTTACTGAATTTGCAGAACGTCTTAACATACCCGTAACAACAACGTTGATGGGACTGGGTGCTTTCCCCGAATCAAAATCGCAATCACTTGGAATGCTCGGCATGCACGGTACCTGGTATGCAAACATGGCAATGACTGAGTGTGATGTGCTTCTTGCCGTAGGCGCACGTTTTGATGACAGGGTAACCGGACGGTTGAACGGGTTTTCGCAAAATTCCAGAAAAATACATATTGATATCGACCCGTCATGCATCGGGAAAAATGTGGATGTGGAGGTACCGATTGTAGGAGATGTAAAACGCGTGATTCCTGCTATCGATAAGCTTGCCAATCCACCTGAAATTTCTGAATGGTGGGATACCATACACTCCTGGAAAAAAGAACATCCCCTTGTTGTGCCAAAGTCGGATGATGAGATCTACCCTCAGCACATGGTAAAAATGATCTCTGAAGTGACTGGGGGCAATGCCATTGTTGTAACAGATGTGGGCCAGCACCAAATGTGGGCAGCACAGCATTATCAGTACAACCACCCGCGCTCCTGGATAACATCCGGCGGACTGGGCACAATGGGTTTCGGGTTTCCCGCAGCAATTGGTGCTGCCATTGCCTGCCCCGATCGTGATGTGGTTTGTATTACAGGTGATGGCGGATTCCAGATGCTCTCCTGCGAACTTGCCACCGCTGTTGAGTACAAAGTCCCCGTAAAAATTGTCATCATGAATAATGCCTGTCTCGGAATGGTACGGCAATGGCAACAGCTCTTCTTTAATAACCGTACCAGCTACTCCGTTTTCGGTTCAAACAATCCTGATTTTGTGAAAATGGCCGATGCATACGGAATGAAGGGAATGAGAGCTACCAATCCTGAAGAGATGAAAGAAGTACTTCAGAAGGCAATGGCCATAAAAGATGAACCTGTTCTGATGGACTTCAGCGTGGTGAAAAATGAGAACTGCTACCCAATGGTACCATCCGGTGCAGCCCTCTATGAAATGGTAGAATCTGATGAGGAGTGCAAATAATGAGTACAACCGTAATGACCAAAGATTACAGGCACACTCTCTCGGTTCTTGTAAAACACAATTTGAACACTTTTTCAAGAATCATTGGCATTTTCAGTGGGAAGGGATTTGAGCTGGAAAGCGTGACCTTTGCTTCGGAAGCAGAACGGGGTATGGCACGAATTACCATCACCACCTATGGGGATGAAAAAACGGTTGAGCAGATCAACAAGCACCTTCACAATGTAGTGGATGTGCTGAAAGTGACCGACCTGACTCATAAAAAATGCATTGAACGGGAACTTGCCATCATTAAAGTATCCACTGCCAAAGTTGGCCGTCCCGAAATTATGCTTATTGCACAAGCCTTCAAGGCAAAAGTAATCGATATCACCACTGACAAACTTGCCCTCGAAGTTACCGGCAATACCGACAAAGTAGATGCCATGATTGAAGTATTGAAACCGTATGGAATTGCAGAAATGTCGAGAAGTGGCAGCGTAGCCCTTAAACGAGAGTTTCAGGGTGCAGTAAATATCAATTAATACAATACAATTTTTGAAAATACCTAACTCAACGAATAAAGAATGAAAGCGAAAACATATTATAACGGAGATGCAAACCTCGATCTCTTATCAGAAAAAACCGTTGCCGTAATTGGTTACGGAAGCCAGGGCCACGCCCACGCATTAAACCTTAAAGACAGTGGAATTGATGTTGTGGTGGGGCTCAGAAAAGAGAGCTCTTCATGGAAAGAAGCAGAAAAAGCAGGATTGAATGTATTTGAAACAGCCGAAGCTGCTTCCAAGGGAGATATCGTAATGGTATTGATTCCGGATCAGCACCAGGGCCGTGTATATAAAGAAAGCATTGAACCAAACCTCGAAGCCGGTAACGTGCTGATGTTTGCGCACGGTTTCAACATCCACTTCGATGCCATTGTACCTCCGAAAGATGTGGACGTGTTCATGGTGGCACCTAAAGGTCCCGGGCATTTGGTACGACGAGTGTACACCGAAGGGTCCGGCGTTCCCTGTCTGTTTGCTGTATATCAGGATGCCTCCGGAACAGCCAAAAAAACTGCACTTGCTTATGCAAAAGCCATCGGTGGAACCCGCGCAGGAGTACTGGAAACCACATTCAAAGAAGAGACCGAAACCGATCTTTTTGGCGAGCAGGCTGTTCTTTGCGGCGGTGCATCCGAACTGGTAAAAGTTGGGTTTGAAGTTCTTGTAGAAGCCGGGTATCAACCCGAAATAGCCTACTTCGAATGCCTGCATGAACTGAAGCTAATTGTTGACCTGATGTATGAAGGCGGAATTGAACGAATGTACTATTCGGTGAGCGACACCGCCGAATATGGCGGTCTTACCCGCGGCACACGGGTTATTGACAAAGACACCAAAAAACGAATGAAGACCATCCTCGAAGAGGTGCAAAGCGGTGCATTTGCTAAAGAGTGGCTCAATGAAAACGATGAAGGTTTACCAAACCTGAGTAAAATGCGATCTGAACTGGGCGACCACAAAATCGAGACCATCGGAAAAGAATTGCGCTCTATGATGGACTGGATCCCCGGAAACAAAAAAGAGGCCGAGCCTGCTGAGTAAGCTTCATGATTGAATCCATACCCTAAAAATAAACCATAACACCCATAACATGCCAAAAACCATCCACATATTCGATACAACCCTGCGCGATGGTACGCAGGGCGAGAAGGTATCTTTTTCGGCTGAGGATAAATTCCGGATAGCCAAACGCCTTGATGAGTTTGGGATTCACTATATCGAAGGTGGATGGCCGGGCTCCAACCCGAAAGACATGGCTTTTTTTGAAAAAGCAAAAAAGCACACCTTCCGACATGCAAAAATCGTTGCGTTCGGAAGCACCTGCCGCGCTTGCAATACCCCTGACAACGACCCGAATCTGGCAGCTTTAATTGAAGCAGAAACACCTGCTGTATCGTTGTTTGGAAAATCGTGGCTGCTCCATGTAACCGAGGCGTTAAAAATCACCCCGGAAGATAATCTTGAGATTATCAAAGGGTCGGTTCAATTCCTTAAAAATAACGGGAAAGAGGTGATTTATGATGCTGAGCACTTTTTCGACGGGTATAAAGACAGCCCCGAATATGCAATAAAAACACTGATTACAGCACAGAATGCCGGTGCCGATGTTCTTGTTCTTTGCGACACAAATGGCGGCACACTTACACACGAAGTGCATACTATTGTTAAAGAAGTAACCCAAAAAGTATCGGCTCCTGTTGGCATCCACACTCATAACGACTGTGAACTTGCCGTAGCTAACGCTATTACGGCCGTTCAGGCGGGTGCTGTACATGTGCAGGGAACCATCAACGGCTATGGGGAACGATGCGGAAATGCAAATCTCTGCTCGGTGATGCCTAACCTTCAGCTCAAGCTGGGTTTTCAGTGTATCCCCGAAGATCAGATGGTAAACCTTTCAACCCTTTCGAAATTTGTGAGTGAGCTCGGCAATCTCACACCTGACAACAAACAACCTTATGTTGGAAAAAGTGCATTTGCCCATAAGGGTGGCATTCACGTGAGTGCTGTCATCAAAAATGAGCAGACATACGAACACATCAGGCCGGAGCAGGTTGGCAACAGCAGGCGTGTGCTTGTGTCTGATCTTTCAGGCAAAAGCAATGTTACCTACAAATCTGAAGAGCTTGGTTTTGATTTCGACAAAAATTCAAAACAGAGTTCGGAAATTGTACAGGAACTTAAAAAGCTCGAAAACGAAGGTTACCAATTCGAAGCTGCGGAAGCATCTTTTGAACTGCTTGTAAAACAGATCACCAACAACGCTCCCGACTATTTTAAACTGGAAGGTTTCCGCGTGATAATGGAACGAAATGCCAACGGGGAATCGCGCTCTGAAGCTACCATAAAAGTACGTGTGAACGACCAAATTGAGCTAAGTGCCGCTGAAGGAAACGGGCCTGTACACGCACTTGATGCTGCCCTTCGCAGAGCTCTGTGCGAGTTTTATCCTGAAATTTCATCCATGCAGCTGCAGGATTATAAAGTGCGGGTACTGAACGAAAAAGACGGTACAGGCGCCAAAGTTCGCGTTCTTATCGACTCTGCAAAAGACGGTACAAGCTGGGGCACCGTAGGTGTATCAGAAAATATTATCGATGCAAGCTGGAAGGCACTCTCTGAAGGGGTGATCTACTTCCTGATGAATCAAAACAGCAAACCGAAACAGAAACCCAAACTGGCCGAATCAAAAACCTGACAGAAAAGCCAAATCATAGAAGCTTTAATACCAACAAACAAAACACAACGTCATGGACAATCACATTAAAATTTTCGACACCACCCTTCGAGACGGTGAGCAGTCACCGGGTTACAGCATGAATAAGCCTGAAAAACTTCGTCTTGCTCTACAACTCGAAAAACTGGGTGTTGATGTGATTGAAGCCGGTTTTCCAATTGCATCAGACGGAGATTTCGAGACAGTAAAAGAGATTGGAAAAATCATTAAAAAAAGCACAGTTGCAGCTTTGTGCCGAACGCGACAGGTTGATCTGGAGCGAGCCATATCCGCTGTTCAGCATGCTGCAAAACCGAGAATACATACATTTATTGCCACAAGTGATATCCACCTGAAATACAAGCTTCAGCAAACGCGTGAGCAGGTACTCGAGTCAGCGGTTAAGGCTGTTGAGTATGCAAAATCCCATTGCGATGATGTGGAATTTTCAGCTGAAGATGCTTCCCGAAGCGATCCTGAATTTTTAACTGAGATTTTCACTGCCGTGATCGATGCGGGAGCAACAACCATTAATGTACCCGATACAGTTGGCTATGCACTTCCCTGGGAGTATGCCGAACTGATTAAAACTTTAAATCAGAACATCCCAAATATTGACAAAGCTGTAATCAGTGTTCACTGCCACAATGACCTGGGTCTTGCAGTGGCAAACTCGCTGATGGCGGTTCAAAACGGAGCCCGCCAAATCGAGTGTACCGTTAACGGAATTGGCGAGCGGGCAGGCAATGCATCCCTCGAAGAGGTGGTGATGGCTATCGAAACCCGGAAAAACATCATGAACTACACCACATCGGTAAACACGAAGGAGATCTATCCTTCCAGCCAGATGCTGGCACAGATTACCGGTAAGGGTGTTCAGCCGAATAAAGCCATTGTGGGAGACAATGCATTTGCGCACGAAGCGGGAATTCATCAGCATGGAGTTCTGAAAAATCCACTTACGTATGAGATAATGACACCCGAATCGGTAGGTTTAACATGCAATAAAATTGTGATAGGGAAGCATTCAGGCCGATTTGCCCTCTGCAAAAAACTGGAAGAACTTGGCTATTTCCTCAGTAAGGAAGATTTAAATGATGTGTATATAAAAGTAACCAAATTAGCTGACGAGAAGAAGGTAGTTGAAGATCACGATCTTGTCTCAATTATCTCGATTATGAACAAAACTTCAAATTCACCATCGCACAAAATGGCCTCAGGTAGTTAACCGGGGCGGTGTGCCGAAAAAACATAAAATAAAACCAACAAACCAAAACAATACCATAGATTATGGGAATGACGCTAACTGAAAAGATTCTTGCAAAACACAGTGGCAGAGACCGGGTATCACCCGGCGACAATGTGTGGGTTGATGTAGATGTACTGATGACTCACGATGTGTGCGGGCCACCGGCAATTGGCATTTTTCACAAACAATTTGGCGAAGATGCCAAAGTCTGGGACAAAAACAAACTTGTAATCATCCCCGACCACTACATTTTCACAAACGATAAATATGCTAACCGTAATGTAGATGTATTACGGGCTTTTGCCGCCGAACAGGATCTGCCCTACTTCTACGATGTTGGAACAGATTCATATAAAGGTGTTTGCCATGTTGCTCTCCCCGAAGAGGGATTTACCCGCCCGGGTGAAGTACTTTTCGGAACTGATTCCCATACGTGCACAGCCGGAGCCTTTGGCCAGTTCGCAACCGGGATTGGGAACACGGATGCTGCCTTTATTATGGGAACCGGCAAACTCTGGGTGAAAGTACCCGAAACCATGCGCTTTGTATTTGAAGGAACCTCCCTGCCGCCATACCTCATGGCCAAAGATATCATTTTGCAAATCATTGGCGACATCGGTGTTGATGGAGCAACCTACCGAACAATGGAATTTGCAGGGCAGGGAATTAAAGCTCTTACCATGGAAGATCGTATGACTCTCACCAATATGGCCATCGAGGCCGGCGGGAAAAATGGTGTAGTTGAACCTGATGAGGTAACAGAAGCGTATGTGAAATCGCGTACCGATCATCCTTACGAGAAAGTGTACAGCGACCCGGATGCAAAATATCATAGCGTGCATCACTATAATCTGGAAGATATGGTGCCAATGGTGGCCAAACCCCACAGCCCCGATAACAAGGCCACTGTAGAGGAAGTAGAGGGCGGATATCTTGATCGCGCCTATATTGGTTCATGCACCGGCGGCAAACTTTCTGATTTCCGCGCAGCTGCTGAAATTATTCGCGGTAATAAGGTAAAACTGGATACTTACATTGTTCCTGCCACCACAGAAATTGCCCGCGCTCTTGAAACCGAAACCATTTTCGGCACACCATTGATTGATATTTTCCGGGAAGCCGGTTGTAAAATTGGAAATGCATCCTGTGCAGCATGTCTTGGCGGACCTTCTGATACCTTCGGGCGGTTAAACAACCAAGAAGTATGCATCTCATCAACAAACCGTAATTATCCGGGCAGAATGGGCTCGAAACAATCACAGGTCTACCTTGCATCACCCTATACAGTGGCTGCATCCGCAATAACCGGTGTAATTACCGACCCAAGAGTATTTATCCAGGAAACGGTGATATAACGATAGATGAAGGCTTAGGCGATCTTTAATTTTATGCCTAAACTTCCTATCCGCCTCAGAAAAAAGTAAATATTTTTACGAAATAAATTTTTAAAACGATACAAATACCAACATGAGTAAAAACTCTGAACCCATCAAAGGCAAAGCCTTTGTATTGGGAAAAAATATCGACACAGACCAGATCATCCCGGCCGCACATCTTGTATATAGCCTTGAAGATCCGGAAGAGCGCAAGCTGTATGGTAAGTATGCCCTTTCCGGTGTTCCTTCTGCCGAATCGGGCCTTCCGCAAGGAAATATTCCGCTTACCAAAGAGGGTGAAACAGAAAGTGAATTCAAAATCATTGTGGCGGGTGATAATTTCGGCTGCGGATCATCGCGAGAGCATGCACCCGCATGCCTTGAAATTGCAGGAATTGAGGCAATTATATCCTCGTCGTACGCACGAATTTTCTACAGAAACTCTGTTGATGGCGGATTTCTGATCCCGTTTGAAAGTTTCGAAGATCTCAGTAAGGAAGTAAAAACAGGTGACGAACTGGAAATAGACCAGGTAAACCATCAGATGAAAAACGTAACTCAGGATAAGGTGTACAACATCAAACCTCTGGGAAGCGTGGCAGACATTGTTCATGCCGGCGGAATATTTGAATATGCGCGACAAAACGGAATGGTGCCTGCAAAATGAAAAAAGTAAACATAGTTACACTTCCCGGAGATGGAATAGGGCCCGAGGTTACAGCCGTGGCTGTTGATGTATTAACAGAAGCAGCCCGACAGGCCGGAGTTGAAATAACGGTAACCGAACACCTTTTTGGCGGATGTTGCTACGAAAAAAACGGAGTGCCGGTAACCGATGAAATTTTAGATAGTTGTAAACAGGCAAAAATTGTGCTTCTGGGCGCCGTCGGTGGCCCTCAATGGGATAACCTCAGCGCCGATAAGCGCCCGGAAGCCGGATTATTAAAGCTCAGAAAAGAGCTCGGTGTTTACGCCAACCTCAGACCTATCCAGGTATATCCTGCCCTCGCAGGAGCCTCCACACTTAAAGAAGAGGTAATTGAAGGCACCGATATTCTAATTGTTCGGGAATTAACCGGTGGCATCTATTTTGGTGAACCGAGATACACATCCGAAGAGAATGGCGATCCTTTTTCAGTGGATACCATGAAGTACAGCCGATCCGAAGTTCAGCGTGTAGCACGGGTTGCATTCGAAGCAGCTCAAAAACGTGACAAAAGGGTCTGTTCTGTTGACAAAGCCAATGTGCTTGAAAGTTCACGTATGTGGAGAAAATCGATCCTTGAAATTGCAGATGAATATCCTGATGTGGAACTCTCTCATATGCTGGTTGATAACTGCGCAATGCAGATCATCCGCGACCCCAAGCAGTTTGATGTAATGGTAACCGGAAATCTGTTTGGAGATATTTTAAGTGATGCCGCCTCGATGCTAACCGGCTCCCTGGGTATGCTGCCTTCTGCCAGCCTTGGCGGAGAAAATGGCCTTTACGAACCTGTACACGGTTCAGCGCCGGATATTGCCGGGCAGGGAGTTGCTAATCCGCTTGCAGCTGTAGCTTCAGCCGCATTGCTCTGCAGATATTCTCTTCACCTGGAAAGTGCTGCACAAAACATCGAAGCCGCCATCCAGAAAGTTTTAGAAAGCGGTTTGCGTACGGCTGATCTTTATTCGGAAGAACCTGGCACAACACTTGCCAACACACATCAGATTGCCGATATGCTTCTTAAAACAGTGAGCAATAAAGAGATGATAACGCATCAGGCATAGTTAATTTACTTTCCCTTATTTTTGTTATTTAGCACCCAAATTCTATAAGACTGGGAAGATAAAAAATTGAATTGTATTACAGTTTGTATTACATTTCAATATGAAAACAGTAAGGCTTTCAAAAGAACTCGAACAGCAGCTAAAAACCTATGCCACTCGCGAGGGCATAAGTGAAAGCCAGATAATTCGGGAAGCTTTGGTAGAATATATGGCACAGAAAACAGAACATATCACCCCCTACGAGGCAGGAAAACATCTTTTCGGCCAGGTTGGCTCAGAAAACACATCGGGGTCATCTACCTATAAATCAGAGATCAAAAAGAAGGTTCGTGAGAGAAAAACTTCTCATTGATGCAGGTCCTCTGATCGCCCTGTTCGATAAAAACGACCAGTGCCATAAAGCTGCACTTCAGTGTGTGCAAAGGTTAACTGAAACTCCGGTTACCACCTGGCCGGTGATAACGGAGGTTAGTCATATGCTCGATTTTCATCCTAAAGCGCAGATCGGCTTTCTGGAATGGATGACAGTTGGCGGCCTTGAAATATACCCACTCGACAAACATGATCTTCCACGAATTATCGAATTGGTTGAGAATTACAACAATGTGCCAATGGATGTGGCCGATGCTTCATTACTCGTCACTTCAGAGCATTTGAAGACAACCCGGATTTTATCCATAGATTCTGATTTTCAGATATTCAGAAATCGCTTTCGGAACATGCTGGTGAATGAGTTTGAAATTCATTAGTAAAATATTGCCACTTAAACACAAATCCCTGTGCCTCTTTGTCAAATACAACTGGATTGGCCTAAAAGGAATAATCCCATCAACTCAAGGCCTGAAATCCTGAGCTGATTCAGGTCGATTGTCGAGAATCGCTTCGACCTTATCCATCAGATCGTCTGTTAACAGATGCTGCTTTTCGAGTGCTTTCATATTTTGGCGAACCTGCTCTGGCTTGGATGCACCGGTAATCACTGTACTAACATTCGGATTCCTCAGGCACCACAGCAGAGCGAGTTCAGGCATATTCAGACCCGTATCTTTGCATAAATCAGCGAGTTTTCCTGTTTTTTCGAGGTTTTTCTTCCCTTCGTCACTCTCAAGCAGACTTTTTCTCAGCCAGTCAAACTGTTCAAGAGACAGGCGACTGTCATCAGGTATTCCATCATTATATTTTCCGGTCAAAAGTCCGCTTGCCAACGGACTCCAGATGGTTGTTCCAAGGCCAATATCCTTATAAAGATCACCATACTCTTTTTCTACCCTTTCCCGGTGAAACATATGATATTGCGGCTGCTCCATGAGCGGAGGGCGAAGGTGCTCGCGTCGGGCAATGTTATACGCTTCCCGAATCTGTTCGGCCGACCACTCACTGGTACCCCAGTAAAACGCTTTACCCGATTGAATGATCTGGTTCATTGCCCAAACAGTTTCTTCGATGGGTGTATGCACATCCGGCCGGTGGCAGAATATAAGATCCACATAATCGGTTTGCATTCGTTTCAGCGCGGCATCTGTACCTTCAATGATGTGTTTGTAGGAAAGTCCAGCATCATTCGGTCCGTCACCTCCCCAGAATATTTTTGTAGAAATCACCAGATCACTTCGCTTCCAGCCAGCTTTTTTGATGATATTTCCCATCATGGTTTCAGAATCACCACCGGCATATACCTCTGCATTATCGAAAAAATTTACACCAGCGTCGTATGCCTCTTTCATGCATTCAAAGGCTATTTGTTCATCAACCTGATCCCCAAATGTTACCCAGGAACCAAACGAAAGAGCTGATACTTTTAAACCGGATCGTCCCAAAAATCGATATTCCATAAATTTACTTTCTTGTTGATTATTGTTTATATAACAGTTTGCTAAAATATCCCGTTCTAATAGAATCACGCACTAATTCAGATTTACTTATGCTCTGATAATGGCTATCCGTTTTTTCGAATCACTGCTTTTATATTCTGTTTATTCTTGCAAAAAAGGGTTCAGAAAAATAACTCTGAAATAAACCGTTAAATACTATTTAGAAACTTACAAAAGAATGCATTGGCAAAGCGTAAAAACCCGAAAAGTATTTGAAATATTTCAGGGAAAACCTTAATTCTTTTATCAAAAAGGGATGATATATTATTGGATATGAGTAAATACAAAGAAACATACCGTACTCAGATTAAAAAGGATCGTGCCGATAGATTTCCATGGAGAAGTTGTGATTTAGTATCGCTTACCCCGGATGAGAGACGTGGTTTATCTGATCGGGAAGTCATTAAGAAACTGGAAGAAAAAAGTGGTTAAAAAAGAGAGAAGCCAATAAATAGTTTAACCTGTCATAATCAACAGATTATTTATGAAATGTAAACGTATAAATAACAGCTCGATGTACACAACAAAAAATATTATACCCGCAGGTATTGCTTGTTTATTCCTGTTTTCGATGATAAGCTGCAGCTCTACAGAAACCACTGCAACACCCGATTCACCTCCTGCACCAACCGAAGCAGCAGCCACCACAGTGATTGAATACGATAGCGACTTTGCCCCATTTACAGATGAAATTCAGGGCACATCCGAAGCTATCGAACTTGTACCTGTTCCCGGCGGCAGCTTTATGATGGGTAACGAACAAGAGGTTATTGTGGACGATTTCTGGATGGGCAAGTACGAAATCACCTGGAACCAGTACAACCTGTTCGCAAACGAATCTATAGAAAACATCCGCAGGCAGCTCTGGCAGGTTTTTTATGATGTGGACATCGAAGCCGATGCTGATGCTGTTTCTTCACCAACATTAACAGACGAAGTGCTCGAAGTGCTGCGCGAAGCAGAGATCCCTGCAGATGTTATTTCAACTCCTTCACCCGCGTATGGGGACCTCAGCCTTGGCATGGGTTCTGACGGATATCCTGCCATTAACATGACCCATTATGCGGCATTTATGTTTACGAAATGGCTAACTGTTAAAACCGGAAATTTCTATCGACTGCCTACTGAAGCCGAATGGGAATACGCCTGCCGTGCCGGCGCAAATGAGTATTACACTCCGCCATCAAACCCTGATCGCTATGCTTGGCACAGAGGTAACAGCGATAGAAGTTATGCCCGTATTGGCACAAAAGAGCCCAACGCTTTCGGTATTTACGACATGCTTGGAAATGTAACCGAATATACGTTTGATCAGTTTTATGAAGATTATTTTGATCGTCTTGATGGTGAACCTGCTTTAAACCCAATGTTTCCTCCAACCCAGCTCTACCCAAGAGCAGCCCGTGGCGGTTCCTGGATGGATGGAGCGGAAACAGCAAGCTGTCTCAACCGAAGAGGCTCGAGCCCTGCATGGAAAATGAATGATCCTCAACTTCCAAAAAGCTTGTGGTGGCATACAAATGCTCCATTTGTGGGCTTTCGGGTTGTGATGCCAAAAGATCAGCCAGAAACTGTAGAAGAGATGGAAAAATACTGGATTGAAGCTATTCAGGACTATTTTTAAACATAACCAACAACAATTGCTCAGCAACTAAAAAACCAAACCCATGAATAAAAAACCATTTACCGGAAAAAACGGATTAACCCGCAGAGATTTTATGAAAAAAACCACACTTGCAGCAGGAGGCGGACTCTTCTTGAGCAGTTTACCGGTGGGTGCATCAGCGTATGCAGGCGGTGGTGAAACGCTGAAGGTAGCCATTATTGGGTGCGGAGGCCGGGGAACCGGTGCTGCAAATCAGGCACTGAATGCTGATCCCGGTGTTAAAATTGTTGCCATGGCCGATCTGTTCCGCGACAGAATTGACTCGAGCTACAATGCTCTTGCACAGCGCCATCTCGAAACCGGAAGGCTTGATGTACCGGAAGAGCACAAATTTGTTGGTTTTGATGCTTACAAGCATGCCACTGCACTGGCTGATGTGGTAATCCTCACAGCGCCTCCGGGATTCAGACCCGACCATTTTGAGGAGGCCGTAAAAGCGGGTGTTCATATGTTTATCGAAAAACCGGTTGCGACCGATGCACCCGGAGTACGCCGGGTGTTACATGCAGCTCGCGAAGCACGCGAAAAGAAACTAAATATGGTGCTTGGCCTGCAAAGAAGATATCAGAACAACTACCGCGAAACCTATAAGCGAATTCTCGATGGTGAGGTTGGTGATATTATCTCGGGGCAGGTTTACTGGAATGACGGTGGTGTTTGGGTTCGGGAGCGTGAACCGGACATGAGCGAAGTGGAATATCAGATCAGAAACTGGTTCTATTTTACCTGGCTGGCCGGTGATCATATTCTGGAGCAGAACATTCATAACATTGATGTGGCCAACTGGTTTATCGGTGAATATCCTGAAACCGCACAGGGAATGGGCGGCCGTGAAGTTCGTATTGACAAAAAATACGGGCAGATTTTTGACCATCACTTTGTTGAGTACACCTACCCGAGCGGTGCCATTATTGCCGCGCAGTGCCGCCATCAGCAGAATACATTCTCACGTGTGGCTGAAGCATTTCAGGGAACACTCGGAAATGTAAATACCGATTCATCGCACAATGCGATTATTCGCGACAGAAATGGAATTATCCGGTATGATCATGACGGCACTGATAACCCCAACCCTTACCAGCAGGAGCATGATGAACTCTTTGCTGCCATCCGTAAAGGCGAGGTGATCGATGATATCGATTACGGTGCAAAAACTACCCTCACAGCAGTGATGGGACGCATGGCCACTTACTCAGGCCAGATGATTTCATGGGATGAAGCACTAAATTCTGATGCCCAGCTAATGCCCGACTATACAGGATGGGATATGGAACCCCCGGTATTGCCCGATGAAAACGGCTACTATCCCGTTCCGGTTCCCGGCGTTTCAAGGCCGCATTAATAATCAATTTTGGTTGTTGGCTTGTTTACAGAATCCGCAGCAGTATTTTACTGTTGCGGATTTTCTTTTTCTACAACTTTTCAATCATCGGGTTTTTTATATCTTACTTTCTGATCCAAACCTTAAAAGCTCAGTATTATGGACAGAAAGCACTTCCTCAAAAACAGCCTGATGGCAGGCACTGCATTTGCAACCGGTACAGGAATTTCAAACGGGAAATCAAAAAAGATAAACCCGCAGGATCTGCTGCAAAAGCACAATTTTAAGTTAAAGTACGCACCCAATTTTAATACATTTCGTGCACATGCCGGAAACGATCCCATCGATCAGATCAAATTCATGGCAGATCTCGGTTTCAGGGGTCTTGAAGATAACGGTATGAAATCGAGGCGGGTAAGACTGCAAGAGAGAATTGGGCGGCAACTCGAAGATTCCGGGATGACAATGGGTGTTTTTGTAGCTCATTCTATCTATTGGCACGAACCCAGCCTCACCAGCGGTGATGATGATAAACTCAATCAATTTCTTGATGAAATCCGCGAGTCGGTGGATGTTGCCAAAAGAGTTGGCGCTAAGTGGATGACCGTTGTCCCCGGTTTTGTAAATCTCCGGCTTGATATGGATTACCAGGAGCTGCTGGTGATTGATGCCCTGAAACGTGCGGCCGAGATTTTGGAACCCCATGATCTTGTTATGGTGTTAGAGCCTCTGA
>SLGA01000009.1 GCA_007123985.1 Balneolaceae bacterium
AGGCAATAAAAAGGCGCTCCATCCCGGCGGCAAAACCAACTGCCGGAGTGGGTTGTCCACCGATTTCCTCAACCAGCAGATCATAACGCCCGCCACCTGCCAATGCATCCTGTGCACCAAGATCGGGGCTGATGAGCTCAAATGCAGTTTGGGTATAATAATCCATTCCTCTCACCAGATAAGGGTCTTCTTCAAAAACAATTCCCAGATCGCTAAGGTACTCTTTCACTTTGTTGTAATGCTTGACGGATTCATCATTTAAATAATCAGTAATAACAGGAGCCGTTTCGATAAACGGCTGATCTTCTTCTTCTTTTGAATCGAGAATACGCAACGGATTTTTTTCAAACCGCTTTTTTGATACCTCACTTAATTTTTCAAAGTTTGGTTCAAGGTGCTTTTTTAAAGCTTCTTTGTATGTTTCTCGGCTTTCAGGATCTCCAATAGAGTTCAGCTTTAATGTGGTATTTTTGATGCCGAGTTTATTATAAATATGAATCATAAATGCAATTACTTCGACATCTGCCACGGCATCACTGCTTCCCAGTATCTCAACTCCAAATTGATGGAATTGACGCTGACGCCCCTTTTGAGGGCGCTCTGCGCGAAACATTGGGCCAATGTAGAAGAGTTTCTGTGAGCCCCCGCGCTGATCGAGATGGTGTTCCACATAAGCTCGAACCACAGGTGCAGTGAGTTCAGGCCGCAATACATAGTTATCTTCACCACGACTAAACGCAAAAATTTCTTTCGAAACGATATCAGTAAGCTGCCCAAGACCCCGCACAATGAGTTCTGTTTGCTCCATAATGGGTGTGCGAATCTCCTCGAAATTAAATTTTTCTGCCTCCTCTCGAATCAGATGTTCAAGAAATTGCCATTTTCGAACTTCATCGGGGAGAATATCCACCATACCAAGGTGGGTTGTATACTTTGGCTGAGCCATCTAATTAAGTTTTCAGTGTGTAGGGTTACAGTTTATCAGTAAAGCCGTAAAGATACGCGGGTTTTGGGAAAGATAGTATTTGGGTTATGCGTATCAAGTAGCAGGCAGAGCAAACGAAAGTTGGAACTTGAATAAATTATTATAGAATTACTCATAAATCTCTGCAAATTTATAAAATCATTACATCAGGAGATTTTCTATTTTCAAGCGTAAATATAATTTCATCCGGATTTATGTACAGATCACTGCTATTGTTGCCACTGTTTTTGATTATTTTTGTTCATACTGTTTTTGCTCAACAATTGCCTGTTATGGGGTCTGGCGGAGTGATAACGCCTGAGCAGGCCGCTTTCAACGTAAATTATTATGATCTGGATCTGAAAGTTGATCCGGCCGATAGTACCGTATCAGGAACGGTTGAAGTGGCTTTCAGCATAGTGCATCCTACAAATGTTATAGAACTTGCACTGGATCCAAAGCTATCTGTAGATGAAATCAGCAGCTCAGGTACATCATTAAGATTTACAAGAACGGACTCCACAAAGCAGGTGTATGTATACTTCCCCGAAACGCTCCAGCCCGGAGTGGAAGAATCTGTTCGTATTATATATGGTGGTAAACCCCGTGTGGCATCGAATCCACCCTGGAATGGTGGCATGGTGTGGAGCGAAACCCCCTCCGGTGAACCCTGGGTGGGTGTAGCCGTGCAGATGAATGGTGCCTGGCTCTGGTGGCCCAATAAAGATCATCCGTCTGACAGGCCTGATTCCGTTGCCATCAACATAACCATGCCTGATAATCTTGTAGTTGCTTCTAATGGACGGTCAAGGGGCGAAACAGATCGTGGCGATGGCTGGAAAACATGGCACTGGTTTGTTTCAACCCCAATAAGCAATTACAATGTAACGCTGAACGCGGCTCCCTACAAAACCATCAGCGAACCATACACAAGTATTGCGGGAGATGAGTTTGATATTACATTTTGGGTATTGCCAGAGTATATGGAGCAGGCAGAAAGGCTGTTTCCGCAATTTGCACAGCAGATGCGTTTTATGGAAGAGATTGCCGGACCTTACCCGTTTCGTAGAGATAAATATGGTGTTGCCCACTCACCGTACCTTGGAATGGAACATCAAAGTATTATTGCCTACGGTGCAAATTTTGAGAATGATAATCTCTTTGGACTAAATGCAGGTTTTGATGATCTCCACCAGCATGAGTTGGCTCACGAATGGTGGGGAAATTTGGTTAAAGTGTGGGATTGGCGCGATTTTTGGATCCATGAGGGATTTGGTACCTACATGCAGGCACTTTATGCTGAATATGTTTCAGGGCCGGAAGCCTATTTCGAAATGATGGAGCTGTTCCGGTCGCGTATTCACGGAAATACAGACAGGGAAGTGGCACCGCGCGAACACATGAGTTCATTGGAAATTACGCAAGGCACCCGGGGTGGGAATGTCTACTATAAAGGAGCCTGGTTTTTGCACACACTTCGCTATGTAATTGGGGATGAAAACTTCTTCAAAGCTCTCCGGCGTTTTGCATACCCTAAACCCGAAATGGAAACGGTAACCAATGGCAGCCATTTGCGATTTGCCACCACGGATGACTTTTTGTACCTCACCGAAGAAATAACAGGTATGGATTTGAAATGGCTTTTTGAAATATATCTTAGACAGCCGGTATTACCTGTACTTCACGCCAGCCGGCGCGGTGAATTTGTGCGACTGGGATGGGACATACCCGAAGGGTATTCTTTCCCAATGCCTTTGCAGGTTCGTATTGATGGTGAGACGATGACACTGGTACCCCAGGGGGGAGTTATCTCTTTTGAGGTATCCGATTTTGTTGAAGTGGAGGCAGATCCTTCAAATTGGATTTTGAAAAACTTTCAGCTTGAAGGGGCTGAGGAATAGACAGATTCAGAAGCTGAAACTTACTGAAAGAGCAGTACCTGTAAACTGAACACTGCTCAGTGATTCGATCAGCCTGCTGCTTTCGGCCCTGCTCATGAAATAAAGAATCCCATCAAAGACAAACAGAAATGCGCCCTGCAGAATCATCGATTGCCCATAACCTCGGAGGCGTTCACTGTCCGTACGGATGCCACGTTCCCAAAGGTATGCTCCCATCGCCATATAACCCACATCCAGGCCCGCGTTGAACAGTAAAATTTTCTCAAAATTGTGAAATTCGGTAATGGTTTCTGATAAACCTATATCGGCCGATTGACCTCGCACCCCATAATACCCAAACCCTGCAATAGCAAGGTTAACTGTATTCCAGGCCGCATTCATCTGGTGGAAATATTTTGTATTGCCTGAAGTTTGAGTCATCCCGATGGAACCAATGGCAATGTTGGTTACAGCCCATCCGCCTAAAACAAGCATACCGTTGCTGTTCATCGAAATACGATCTTGATTGATGCGAAGCAGATCAGGTTCTGAAGATTGAGCCAACAACAGGCTGCAGAAGAGAATCTGGATCAACAGAAAAGCTAGGACAATTTTTTTCATGATATTATGGATTGATGGGAATTACATCTTCATTAACCACAGCATAGGCTTTGTCCGTTTCATTTAGTTGAACTGTATGCAAACCAGTAAATTCACCAAAAGCAGGTATCAGTATGCGTTTATCAGATATGATATACGCAGGAAATCGGAGCGTCTGCCTCCCTTTACCTTTCAATTTTACGGCAGGATGGATGTGCCCGCCAACAGGTACTAAAACTCCGTTCTGGTTCTTGGCAGCATCGGCATCATGAATAAACAGAAAAGGACCAGATTTAAGGCTGTCACACAATTTGAAGTTGGCAGTTTCATAAAATGAGTGATGTAATTGATCGTGGTTGCCGGTTACGAGAATAAAATCGGTTTCGTTGTATTTTTGCAACCACTCTTCAAATTCAAACCACTCCCTGTTGGCACTACTGTGAAAAAGGTCACCCAGAATTAAAACAGTTTTTGGTATCAATTGATCGATTAAATAAGTAAGCCGATCAAGATTTTTTGTGTTGATGCGTCCGGGTGCCGGAATGCCCGATTTACGAAAGTGACCCGCCTTGCCAAGGTGAAGATCGCACAATATTAACATCTCTTTTGATTTCCAGAACACAGCCCTTTCGGGCAGAAGTTGCCACGATTCACCTTTTATAGTGATGGTTTCTATTCGGTTCATAAGTCTATTCTTTTTCCAGCTGTTTTTGCATATGGATTAGAACCTGCAGCTGGTCCAGGTTTAGTATTTATAACAATGCCAAACGTTTTTAACCAAATGCCTGCAGGACAATTTTGGGGAACACTTTTTT
The DNA here is from genome assembly GCA_007123985.1 of Balneolaceae bacterium. Taxonomy (GTDB): domain Bacteria; phylum Bacteroidota; class Rhodothermia; order Balneolales; family Balneolaceae; genus Rhodohalobacter. Next base: position 4,260 of record SLGA01000009.1, read on the forward strand.
ATCTAGG
>SLGA01000171.1 GCA_007123985.1 Balneolaceae bacterium
AATATACTATGAACTTTACTCCCTAATGTGGATAACTTCTCTGCAATGTGGATAACTCAAAAAGAGGCTTAAAACATGGTTTGAGGCTCTAAATTATCCACAGTCTATAATAATGAGAATTTTGTCTGTTCAGGTAAAAGTCAACAAGTCAGTAAAGAATTTAAGAGTAAATGTTCAGGATTATGTTTGATTCTGCATTAATAAATAGATTGTGGATAACTATCGGTATTTGTGGAAAAGTATTCGATATTTTTCTTGCTGTCTCTCTCTACCTAAAATATATTACTCGGTACGCAAAAGCGAAGAAGCTTTAAGGAATTTTAACTCATCACCAGACACACCACTGCCAGAACAGGAGAATATTTATGCAATTTAGCCGACTATACACAGAAAAGAATTGGAAATCACCGTACGAAAACATCAAATTCGAAAAGCGCAGATCTGAAATCAAAAACCCTGACGGATCCACAATTTTCCTCATGGAAAATGTTGTTGTTCCTTCATCCTGGTCGCAGGTTGCTACAGATATTATAGCACAGAAGTATTTCAGAAAAGCAGGTGTACCGGCAAAATTAAAAAAAGTGTCTGAAAAAGGTGTACCTGGTTGGTTGCAACGATCAGTAGCCGACGAAAAAGAGCTGAAGAAACTTCCTGAAGATGACAGATACTCACATGAAATTGACAGCCGACAGGTTTTTCACAGGCTGGCCGGTTGCTGGACTTATTGGGGCTGGAAGCACGATTATTTTAATTCGGAAGATGATGCAAAATCATTCTATGCGGAACTTTGCAATATGCTGGCAAATCAAATGGCGGCACCCAACAGCCCGCAGTGGTTTAATACCGGTTTACACTGGGCGTATGGAATCAACGGGCCTGCTCAGGGTCACTACTATGTGGATGCAAATACAGGCAAGTTAACAAAATCAAAAGATGCCTATACACATCCGCAACCACACGCGTGTTTTATTCAGAGCATTGATGATGATCTTGTGAATGAAGGCGGTATTATGGATCTGTGGGTTCGTGAAGCGAGACTTTTTAAATATGGATCAGGTACCGGTTCCAACTTCTCTGAACTTCGTGGTGCCGGTGAGTCACTCAGTGGGGGGGGGAGATCATCGGGTTTGATGAGTTTTCTGAAAATTGGTGATCGTGCTGCAGGCGCTATCAAATCTGGTGGAACAACCAGAAGAGCCGCCAAAATGGTGACACTTGACCTGGACCATCCAGATATTGAAGAGTATATCAATTGGAAAGTGCGCGAAGAGCAGAAGGTTGCAGCAATTGTTACCGGATCAAAAATTGCTGAAAAACATTTAAAAAAAATCATTCAACTTTGCCAACAACCTGTTGAAATAGATGGAAAATCCTATAACGGGGCAGTAAGCAGAGATCCTATAAAGAATAAAGAACTTGGCAAAACCATACGAGAGGCCAAACGCGATCAGGTTCCTCTTAACTATATTGAACGCGTAATTCAGCTTGCTTCTCAGGGTTTTACGGATATTGAATTTGATACGTATGATACGGACTGGAACTCAGAAGCATACATGACTGTCAGTGGTCAGAACTCAAACAACTCTGTTCGTATTCCTAATAGTTTTATGAATGCTGTAATGGATGATAGTGATTGGAATCTGATTGGCAGGATTGAAAAGAGGAATGCCCGAAAAGAGGGTAGAGAACCCAAGCCGATGCAAACCCTAAAAGCGCGGGATCTTTGGGACCAGATAAGCTATGCTGCCTGGTCTTGTGCGGATCCGGGCACCCAATATCATGACACAATTAATGAATGGCATACGTGCCCTGAAGATGGAGAAATCAAAGCAAGTAATCCATGTTCGGAATACATGTTTCTGGACAACACAGCGTGTAATCTTGCGTCTCTCAACTTGATGAAATTTTTCAAAGATGAAGAGTGCAGTACATTTGATGTGGAATCCATTCGGCATGCATCAAGAATTTGGACTACCGTTCTGGAGATTTCTGTTCTAATGGCTCAGTTTCCATCAAAAGAAATTGCAGAACTTTCATACATCTTCAGAACACTTGGGTTAGGTTATGCAAACATAGGTGCCGCTTTAATGGTACTTGGTGTACCTTATGATAGTGATGAAGGTTGTGCCATTGCTGGTGCATTAACATCTATTATGCACATGAAGGCATATGCCACAAGTGCTGAACTTGCAAAAGAACTTGGAACGTTTGAAGGCTACGAGCGCAACAAAGAGCACATGCTTAAAGTGATGCGAAATCACAAACGAGCAGCGTACAATCTGTCGGAAAATGAATATGAAGGCCTCACCATCACACCTATGGGAATCAGTGATGAGTATTGCCCTGATTACTTACTAAAGGCTGCCCGGGAAGACTCTGATGATGCGGTTCTATTAGGTGAAAAACATGGATACAGAAATGCACAGGTAACCGTAATTGCTCCAACAGGCACAATTGGTCTTGTAATGGACTGCGATACGACAGGAATTGAACCGGATTTTGCACTTGTGAAGTTCAAAAAACTGGCCGGAGGCGGTTACTTCAAAATTATCAACCAAAGTGTGCCACTGGCACTAAAGAATCTTGGTTACTCTGAAAAAGAGATCAATGAAATTATCCGATATGCCAAAGGCTCAGCAAGTTTAGAGGGTTGCCCACACATAAATAATGAAAGCTTAATTGAGAAGGGCTTTGATCAAGAAAAACTGAGTGCAATTGAAGCCGCTCTTCCCGGCAGTTTTGACATCAAATTTGCTTTTAACCACTGGACACTGGGTGAGGATTTCTGCAAAGATGTTCTTGGAATCACTGAGCAGCAGTTGTCTGATCACAATTTTGATATGCTTCGATTCCTCGGATTTTCACGCGAGCAGATTCAGCAGGCTAATGATTATGTTTGCGGCACAATGACAGTGGAAGGAGCTCCTCATTTAAAAGAAGAACACCTCGCTGTTTTTGATTGTGCCAATAAATGCGGCCGAACTGGTACAAGATATATTTCCGCTAAAGGGCACATCAATATGATGGCAGCTGCCCAGCCATTTATCTCAGGTGCAATCTCCAAAACGATTAATCTTCCAAACGAAGCAACTGTTGAGGATTTTAAAGATGCATATATGCTCTCCTGGCAAAAAATGCTTAAGGCAAACGCTCTCTACAGAGACGGTTCTAAATTGAGCCAGCCACTAAATTCTATGAGTGATGTTTTAGAAGAGCTTGAAGATGAGGACGAAGATACAGCGGTAGCACAGGATCGTATCGTACAGACAGCTGAAAAGATCATTCACAAATATGTAGCACGCAGACAGAGATTGCCTTTCAGACGAAGCGGTTACACACAAAAAGTGAAAATTGGCGGGCAAAGTGTTTACCTGAGAACCGGAGAATATGACAATGGACAGCTTGGAGAAATTTTTATCGATATGCACCGCGAAGGAGCGGCATTCAGAAGCTTAATGAACTGTTTTGCAATCTCGATTTCATTGGGTCTACAGCACGGAGTTCCACTGGAAGAATTTGTAGATGCTTTTGTGTTTACAAAATTTGAACCCAGCGGAATGGTAAGCGGAAGCCCTCATGTTAAAATGACCACTTCTGTAATTGATTACATATTCAGAGAATTGGCTGTTACTTATCTTGGCAGGGACGATTTGGCCCATGTTGCCCCCGAGGAAATACTTCTCAGAAAACTGAAACCCTCTGAAGAACAAGAATTAGCAGATGAGGTTGAAAAACAATCAAAAAAGAAGCAAATTATAAGTGTTAAGTCAGAGGAGCCGGTTGTTAAGGTTAAAACTGTAGCTGAAGATGATGCAGAAACAGATTATGATCGTGCAAAACAGCTTGGTTACACCGGGGATTCTTGCCCTGAGTGCGGCAGTATGACAATGATCAGAAACGGAACTTGCCTGAAATGTATGACCTGTGGGTCTACAACAGGTTGCTCTTGACATAAAGGTGCCGGTTTTCCGGCACTCTTAGGCTTGATATGTCAAAATCAAAACCCGTTGGGTCGATAACCCGACGGGTTTCTTTTTTTTTGAACTGCTCAGAATAATGAGAAGATGAACATACTCTATATTTTCCCCCATCCTGATGACGAATCTTTTGGACCGGCACCCGCTATTGCGGCACAGCTCAGACAGGGTTTTAAGGTTTATTTGTTAACACTAACAAAAGGTGAGGCTACAAAGCAGAGATTTAAGTTAGGTGTAGAAAAAAATGAGATGGGAGAAATTCGGTACAAAGAGATGCAATGCGTTGAAAAAATTCTCGGATTATCCGGGATGACCGTATTAAATTTACCGGATGGAGAACTCAAAAATATAAATCCAATAAAAATCGAAAAAGAGATTATCCAACACATCCATAAAATAAAACCAGATGTTGTTGTAACTTATGCTGTACATGGAGTTAGTGGTTTTCATGATCATCTCATTACGCATGCAGTGGTAAAACGTGCCTTCTGTGAATTGAAAGAAAATACGAAGATAAACTACCCAAAAAGGCTGGCTCTTTACACGCGTTCTGGTGAAATCGAAACAAGTGGTAAATTCAGACTGGAAGCTTCAACCGATAAAGAAATTAAATATACAGAGATATGTTCTGATGGTGACATGGTGAAATTTCAGGACTCTCTTGATTGCTATAAATCGTATAAAGAAGTAATTGAAGCGAGCAACGTGAGAAACGTGGTAACAAATAAAGTACCCTTTGAAATTTTTGGTGAAGAGTTTAAAACACCGTTAAAAAGCCTGGCAGATCAGCTTAAAAGCCATTAAATTTTTCCGCTTCGTACCAAATTCTGTCTGTTATTGACAAATCCGGAAAGATATTGCCGACTTCTTTCACCTCACAGGCACGATCGCTCCAAAAGTTATTTTGATCAACACCATTTTCCCAATTTGCTCTGTTATTTTGGATGGTATGGTACAAACAGTCACGCGCATCAGTAATGTTGGCTGAATAGTAAGCAACATTACTCACCTCAGAGTTAGAGCTGTACATAATGTTATCATTTATTCGAATAAACGAGCCACCGGCTATACCAATCCCAACCTGACCGGGGCGTACCCCAATATTACCTTCAGCAATAATATATCTGCCACCGCCATCACCTAAAATAATAAAAGCACCCGATTCTGATGGCCCGTGTCCGCGAGCCCTATTAAAACTGATTTGAGCAGGATCAAGAGGCATCCCCATCACCATGTGAACGGAAATCCAGTCTTCAACATCGGATGCTCCCGGACGTAGCTCATCGCCATTTCGCTCCATAGAGTTATATCTAACCCGTATTCCTTCACCTTTAACCTGGTCAAGCTGAACAAAATTACGACCGATATTAAGTGCGGTATTTCGCTCTATAACAACTGGTCCTTTGGACTCTGTGGGGAGTATTCCGGCAGTAACCCTCTCAAAATGGCTATTTGTTACGGTAAGCCCTGTAACATTGGCTACGCGAATTGCACCATTTCTGTTACCGTCACCCGAACCGGTATCTCTTATGTGTACATTGTCGATAAATATATTTTTACCTGATCGAAAATTAATGCCGTTATCGACATAATTTCTAAATTTTATATTTTGAATAGTAATGTGCCTGGCTACTCCACTGAAAGCTTCACTGATTTCATCATAACCATCCAATATTGTGCCTTCTTCACCGATCCATTTATTACCAACTTTTGGATTTTGAACACTCTGTAAATAATGGCCACCTGATTTTATAATGAAGGTGGTAAACGGTGGGTTCTCATCATTTGCTTTTTGAAAATTGTCACCAACATCAAGAATTACAGTATTATCCAGACCGTAATTACTGCATGCAGTTAACAGTAGTAAAAGTGCAAATAGTAACCTGTGTAAAGCCATTTCCCCAAAATAAATTAAAAAAAGTTGTAAGTGTAGATGTTGAGCAAACCGAAATAACCAAAAAAAGAGTGGTTTTGCAATATAGTAATCAACTATAAAAAAATTCTAACATAGCTAAGATTGATAGTCACTATACATTTTGTGCACAATAAGCATGTGTGGTAATGTGAGCACACTAATCAATATAAACATGAGAGTTAAAAACATATCCTGGACTCCAAATGCATTTTGCGCATAGACTAAAATCAGCAACCCAACAACCGATATAAGAGTAAATGGCATTGATAATTTATAGAAAGAGAGAATACTCAGTGATTTACTTTTAGAATTGAAATACTCCCTCATTTCAAAAATGTGCCCGGCCGAGTGCCATACTGCAAAATAGATTGCAAAGCCAATAAGCGGTCCCGAGAAGTAAAAAAGAGCCATGAGGGCAAGATTATCAATGAAGAATAATTTCCAGTTGGAGAAATGACCGAGAGCAATTCCGGAAAACATAAATGCAAAATAAAATCCGGTAAAGAGACCTAAAGCAAATGTGGGATTTGATATCAAAGATTGTAATGTGCCATCACTTAAATTCATGGCTTGCTCTAATATTGGATATGTAATAGAGATTTCCGAAAATATGATAAGTACCATGATAAATGCGCCTCTGAGATTGTACCAAAACCAGTGAAAGGGCTTGCTCTCAACTAAGAAATCTTCCATGTCTGCCTGACCAAAATGGTAAACAGAGATCAGTAAAAAAATGATCATTCCTGCTATGGGAAAAAAAATCCATACTGCACCAAGTATGAACATTAAAAAGAGATAGCTGCCATAAAATAGTAGCTGGTGTTTCAATTTTAACCTCATATCAAAAATTTCGGCGGCGATGATGTGGTCTATGGCTCCGTGTGGAATGCCTATCAAAAAAACACTCAGGATAACCAGCCATGGTGCAAGTGTAACTGATAATTCCGGGGCAAGGATTGAAATCAAAATAAATACAAAACTAACCGGGTAGGCGATAAATAAAAACTGCCTTGAAGTTCGAAACATATCAGGCTCCGGTAAAAATACGATGCTTCATTTTATAAATAGACTTGAAGAATGGTGTGTACGGAAGGGAAGAGAAGATGGAAAGTTCCTGAAACAGATTCGACTTCTCCTCAAGAAATCTCAATATAGAATCAAATTTATTTCTCTTAAAAAGATCGTGGAAAATTTTTAAAGAAATCTCTGGATCTGAATCTAATATGTGAAGTAACATCATATCATACACTCTGAATCGATAGGATGAGGCTTTTATTTCGGGTGGCTTCTGACCTTCCTCAAGTGCAGCAATTATCGTTTTGCTTTGCTGATGGATACGCGTAAATGTGTAGCCAGTGGTTGGTTTTGTTAATCCTCCAACGGTTCCTACATTCATCACATTTTTGCAGTACCAGCTTGAAAACTGCCTGTCTTCCATGGGTATGGCACCTTTCTCTTTTCTGATGATTTTATATTTTCCGGCTTCAAGCTGATACCGATCAGATAAATACACTTTTATGGCTTGTTCGTATTCAACTTCGTCTAGTAAATTTTCGGAAAAGAGAGTGTACTCAATGAGAGCAGAATTTTTACTCATGGGGAGTACGTACATAAAAGTAACACCATCGTGCTGTTTTACGTTGAAATCCATGAAAACCGCTTTATCCGGATTGAAAATTTCGGTTTGAGTTTCAATTTCCCATCCAATAAAGTGCTGAAGAAGCGAGATATCCACTTTTGATTCTTCGAAATCGGGTGGCTTCAATACACTTTGAAAAATAAATGGTGCTTTAAAAGTGCCAGCATCTGTTTTTACAACTCCCAGATCATCAATACTTTCAAAATGTTGTATTCCTGTTTCCAGGAGGGTAATGTTATTGAACTTTTTTGCTTTAGAAAGAATGTGTTTTGTATAATCACCGTTACGTATACAGTTGTAGCTGTATGTCTCAAGTTTTTGTGAAAATGAATCACCAATTGCACCAACTTCCAATTCACTCCACGAATGATGAATAAATGGTGTTAATTTGAGCTGATTACTTTCCCAATAACACCAGGTTTTATCATTTACAGGGTGCATCGATTTGTCAAGAATTAAAATCTGTTTTGACCTGAGAGAGGGAGATTGGAGTATGTACCAAAGAAGGGTTAAACCTGCCGCGCCGGCTCCAGCAATTATAATGTCGAACCTTGAGTCGCGGTCCATATTTGATAGATAAAGTTTTAAAAAACTCCACCACATATGTGATGGAGTTTACACCTTAAAGAACAGTCTCAGTAGTACGAGACAAGCATCCTGCTTGAGCAGAAGCTAAGATGTAAACTGCAAAATATTTACTGCCGTTCATTTTAATTGATTCAAAATAGTAATAAGTAATTGAAAGAATCTAATCGTTGTTTCTAACAAAGGAAATGAGTACAATACTATTGTTACCTTATGAAACAATAGTTATATATCAGTTGCTAAATGAAAAGTATTTCATGAGTTTGAAAAATTAACAACCTTCATTCTGATTCACATGGTGACAGGCACAGAGATTGCTCGAAATTATCAGTGGTGAGTTTGAGTCTGAAGTCCTGCTTCTGTTTCAAATGCCGGTATATTAAAACAGTAGAACTTCAATATGAAGAAAAGCCGCATCATATGGAGCCACATCAGGATAGAGATGGTAATTTGTACGATTTAGGGTTTGGCCTGAACTGGAATTGCATAATAATTAATGATCGGGAAGAGAACTATAAAATCAAATTTAAACTAAAAAATATCAGGAACTTAAAATCATAAATATTGAAAAGATGAAGAAATTACTTACCCTACTTTTTATTGGTTGTTTACTTTCGATGAAGGGGTTTTCACAGCCACAGGAAATTTCACTTGTTTCACCGGAGTTTCATGAAAATGGATCTGTTACATTTCAGATCTATGCGCCGAATGCACCGGAAATGAAACTGAGCGGAAGCTGGATGGATGACTGGAACGATCGTGTTGATCTTGTAAAAGATGGAGAAGGTGTATGGTCAGTAACGGTTGAAAATCTCAAACCGGAATATTACACCTACAGTTACTTTTTAAGCGGTGTAAAAGTTCTCGATCCGCATAATGCACTTGTAATAAGAGACGGCAGAAATTATTTCAGTGGTTTTTTACTATCGGGCGATGAGAGTAGATATTATGAAGTAAATGAAGCAAACAGCGGTACAGTACAGCAAATCTGGTACACATCTCCATCGCTAAATCTTGATAGAAGAATGGTGGTTTACACACCACCTGGCTACGAAACTTCTGGTGCTGACTATCCTGTTTTATATCTGCTTCATGGTGGAGGAGGAGATGAAAAAGCGTGGACTGAGCTCGGGCTTGCTAACCGAATTCTCGATAATCTCATTTCTTCAGGCGAAGCAAAGCCAATGATTGTCGTAATGACAAATGGAAATCCAAATCAAACTTCTTCTTACTTCAACACACCCGGATACAGCGAAGATGCAGATCCCGGTTTCTTAAATACAATGGGTAATGAGGAGTTTGAAAAGAGCCTGGTTGAAGATGTAATTCCTTTTGTAGAAAATCATTATCGTGTAAAACCTGAAAGAGAGTTCAGGGCCGTAACAGGATTATCAATGGGCGGATGGCAAACTCAGAGACTTGCTTATCATTATCCTGAAGTGTTCAACTATTACGGTGTAATGAGTATGGGAGTAATCCGAACCGGTGCATTTGGTTATGAGGCTGAAGAACTGATACAGAATACAAGGGATAAAATGGAACAGTTGAATGAACTGGGATTTGGTTTATACTGGATAGCTTGTGGTACCGATGATTTTCTCTATGATAGTGTTCTTCACATGGTTGAATTACTTGAAGAGAACGATTTCGATTATGTATATCGAGAAAGCAGTGGGGGACATACATGGGATCGATGGAGACTGTATCTCACAGAGTTTGCACCAATGCTATTTCAATAAATTTATATGTTTTAAGGATGCAAATCTTATAGTTCAGAAAAGTGCTTTTTCCCCTTTAGAAAATAGTCCACGATAATGAGTCGGTTAGAAACGAGATGATGGAAGTTTTTTTTCGATTTACCATGATCTGCATCCCTTCTTTTTCTCAGTGTACTTGATACCATTCCGTAGAATGTAAAGTGTGAATGGATGATCGCAAATGTTTCTGCCGGTTTGCCCTGAAGAAGCAAACGAATTCCTGATATGCCATCCAGTATGAGCCTGAAAAATATCTTGGGAATCACATAGTTATCGAGATTTTTCAATAGCATTAGCAGGCTGTTTCGGTAGTTGTAGAATACTTTTCTTGGGGAGCTTTTAGGCAGCGATCCACCACCAAGGTGATGCACAACACTATCAGGAACGGCAACAATTTTTTTGCCCATTTTCAGACAACGCCAGCAAAGATCGATCTCTTCCATGTGGAACTCAAAATCTTCGTCGAAGCCGCCGCATTCAAGAAACAGATCTTTTTTGATTGCAAAAGCGGCTCCCGATGCCCAAAAAATTTCCATTTCTTCGTTATACTGACCATTATCCTTTTCGATGGTATTAAAAATCCGACCTCTGCAGTAGGGATATCCCAGCCAGTCAATATAACCACCTGCTGCACCCGCATACTCAAAATATTCCGGCTGTTCTACTGATAAAATTTTTGGTTGTGCAATAGACAACTCATTATCCTGAAATGCGTTGTTCAATTTATCGAGCCAATTTTTTTCAGTGCGAACATCATTATTTAAGAAGATCAAAATCTCACCGGAAGCATACTTTACAGCCTTATTGTTACCGCCTGCATATCCATGATTTTTATTATATGATACAACCTTCATTGCGGGATAATTCTCCTTTATCCACTCAGCAGAACCATCGCTTGATGCATTATCTGCAATGATAATTTCAAATGATTCATACTCGGTTTCTGCAACAGTTGGAAGAAATCTCTTCAGATGATGCAGTGCATTCCATGTTACGATAATGATGCTGAACGATTTTTTATGCATGTTTCGCTTAAAGAGTTCTTAAAAAGTTTTGCAAGCTTCTGAAGGATTCGTACTATTCAAAATAGAATTACGTACAGAGGCATGATTAAGATAGGACTTATATCAGATACACATAATTATCTGGACCCTCAAATTAAAGAATATTTCGACGACAGAGACGAAATTTGGCACGCCGGAGATTTTGGTACACTTCAGATCGCTGATGAACTGCAAGAAATTGCACCTGTAATTGGTGTTTACGGTAACATTGACGGACAGGATATCAGAAACGAATATCCATTGCATCAGCGTTTTGAAAAGGAGGGTGTTCATGTTTGGATGACTCACATTGGCGGCATTCCCGGGAGATATTGCATTCCCATTAAAGAGAGTATAGAAAGTAATCCTCCTGATCTCTTTATTTGCGGGCACTCCCATATACTTAAAATTGCTCGTGATCAATCACTTAATAAAATGCTTTACATGAATCCCGGTGCAGCCGGTAAACAAGGATTTCAGGTTTACAGAACCGTGGTTCGTTTTTCAATTCACAACAAAACCGTAAAAGATGTTGAAGTGATAAATCTTGGGAAATTGGGTAAAGAGATTTGATATTCATGCTCTAATCATTATCATCTGCAAATTGTTAAAGCAGATCACTTTTGATAACTCACACTCATGATTTCTGCCCCATACCATCATCGGCTTTTTCTTTATTCTCTTCTGTTAATTCTCATATCGCTATCAAATTGCACCAGGGAAGTCCCTCTTTTTGAACGTTTATCTCCCCAAGAAACCGGAATCACTTTCGAAAATACCGTAGAAGAGACTGAATTGAATAATGTACTCACAAACGAGTACATCTATAATGGTGCGGGAATTGGAGTAGCCGATTTTAACGGAAATGGTTATCCCGATATCTTTTTTGCCGGTAATGAAGTTGATAACAAACTTTATCTGAACAATGGAAATTTTCAGTTTCAAGATGTAACTGCTGAAGCAGGTATCACCGGAAATAATAGAAAATGGTACAGTGGCGTAACTATAGTTGACATTAATAATAATGGCCGGCCCGATATTTATATAAGTGTAACAGGTAAAAGTGAACCTGAACTTAGAAGAAATGAGCTGTACATAAACAAAGGTATTAATGAAAACGGAATCCCCATTTTTGAGGAGATGGCAGCGCGATTTGGCCTTGATGATCCTTCCTATACTACAAATGCCGTTTTTTTTGATTCCAATAACAACGGATTATTAGATGTTTATTTGTTGGTGGCGTATAGTGGTTCAGAAATGTCCTATACAAATATTCTTGCACAGCGGGAATCTGACAGGTATGCAAACACAGATAAATTACTCAGAGCAGAGTGGAATGATGAGTTGGGCCACCTCGTGTATACCGATGTAAGCCATGAGGCCGGAATTACAAAAGACGGGCATGGCCTTGGGGTCCAAATAGTTGATATCAATCAAAACGGTTTTAAAGACATCTATGTAGCAAATGATTACATATCAGAAGACCTTTTCTGGATTAATCGGGGAGACGGTACATTTATTGATATGGCAGCCGAACTATTTAAACACACCAGTTATTCGGCCATGGGAACCGATATTGCTGATCTGACAAACAATGGTCTTCCCGATATTTTTACGCTCGATATGCTCCCCGAAACCAATATCAGGCGAAAAATGATGGCAAATCCGAATAATTACAGAAACTACATTAACGATGCATTTGCGGGATTTCATCCTCAATACACAAGAAACACTCTGCAATTAAACAGAGGGAGCATCGACGAAAACGGGTTGCCGATATTCAGTGAGGTTGCACTGCTTGGAAATGTAGCGGCAACCGATTGGAGCTGGGCAGCACTTCTTGCAGATTTCGACAACGACGGCTTTCGGGACATCTACGTAACAAACGGAATACCACGTGATGTAACCGACAAAGATTTCTGGGATGAATTTGGAAGGGTCCGAAACATAATGCCAATGAGAATCGCTCTGCCAAAGATTCCGGAAGTGAAGATTCCAAACTACATGTTTAAAAACAGCGGGGAAATAGTATTTGAAGATGTAACCAATCTGTGGGGGCTGGATTTCCCCACATACTCAACAGGTGCTGTTTATGTTGATTTGAATAATAATGGTGCACTTGATCTGGTTGTGAACAACACCAATCATCCTGCCGAAATTTACAGAAATCACTTAATGGAAAGGGCAGAGCCTCTTGATAATAATTGGCTTAAAGTAAAACTTATCGGATCAGAAACCAACAAAAATGCCATTGGAGCAATCGTTGATCTCTATTTTGAAGATCATCATCAACGCCATGAAAATACTCCATATCGTGGTTATTTATCATCCGTTGATCCAAAACTGCATTTTGGCCTCGGAACTCACACTTCTGCCGACTCATTGATAATTACGTGGCCTGAAACCGATCAAAAGCTGAAATCTGTATTGGTTGATATCGAATCGAACCAAACAATTCGGGTAGACATTTTGGATGCATTGCCTGTCGAAACAGCCCCCAACTTCCCCATGGATACTTTTTTTCGTGATGTGACAGATGTCCTTGGTATACGGTATAGGCACTTACCTGCTTATGTAAATGATTTTCATGAACAGCCCACATTACCCTTTAAACTCTCTGAGATTGGGCCGGCAGTTGGTGTGGGTGATCTAAGCGGAAACGGATTAGATGATATTCTCATCGGCTCTACATCTTTAAAGAGTGCTGTGATATTTTATCAGCGGGAGAATGGAGTATTTGATAAAGAGCAATTCAAGTTTGAGAGCAGTGTACCGTTCGATGAATTCAACATTGCTGATATTATCATATTTGATGCTAACGGAAATGGCCTCAATGACATCTATTTTGCATCAGGTGGTTCCGAATTCCCATCCGGAGACAGCAAGTACCGGGATCTGTTTATTGAGAACAGGGGAGATGGAAATTTCATCTATAAAGAGAATACCCTGCCGGATATCCGGATTAGTAGTTCGGTAGTTCGAGTGAATGATTTCAACGGAAATGGATTGCCTGATCTATTTGTGGGAGGGAGATTAAATCCGGGAAGATATCCCGAATCAGTTTCGAGTACACTGCTGATAAATATTTCGAATGAAAATGGAATTCAATTCACAGATGCCACATCCGAAACAGCACCGGATCTCATAAATATTGGCAATGTAAATGATGCTGCATGGCATGATATTACCGGTGACGGTCGCAACGATTTAATCCTTGCGGGAGACTGGATGCCGATTACAATCCTTCAAAACAATGGGAGTACTCTTAATAACATCACCTCATCGACGGGTATGGAGAATTACCTTGGCTGGTGGAACCGCATTCACATTGCTGACATGAATGGCAACGGACTGCCAGATATCATTGCAGGAAATCTTGGTTTAAATTCACTTTACAAGGCAACTGAAGCTGAGCCCGTAAATATCTATTACGGTGACTTAACAGATGATGGTTTTTTTGAAGCGATACTTACCGTTTATAAAAATGATGCTGATGGAGACCGTAAAGAGTATCCGGCTCATAGCAGAGAAGACTACGTTAGAATGATGCCTGGAATCATGTCGCAATTTCCAACTCACCGGGAATTTGGCAAAGCTACCATCAAAGATCTACTTGCCGTGCTGCCAGAAATGCCTGATGTAAAGCGTACAAATCATTTCTCGAGCTCTATTTTTGTAAACATGGGTGATGGCCTATTCGAAATGCATGAATTACCTGTTGAAGCTCAGTTTTCAAAAATATTGGGTATTCAAACAGAGGACTTTACCGGGAATGGCTTTTCCGACATTTTACTGGCCGGCAATTTATCTGGTGCCGATTTGAAATCAGGCAGTTATAATGCGTCCAACGGCTTGCTTATCGAAGGGAGTCAAAGTGGTCGGTTTTCAGAAGTTAGTTTCTCTAG
>SLGA01000234.1 GCA_007123985.1 Balneolaceae bacterium
AGGCCACCAAGAAACTGGAGACCTTAGAGGAACAACAGGAGAAACTGGAAGCACTGGAAGACCTATCTGAGACACTGGAAGAACAACAGGAGAAACTGGAACAGGTCAAAAAGAACCGGCAGAAGCCAAACGCGATGAAGCTTCCGCAAGCATGCTATGGCCAACCGGAATACTTGCAGTCAGTTTAATCGTGATAGGATTTGCCAATGCCGTAATTATTGGAATTCTGCTGAATATTTTCCCGATGTAGCTTTGTGAACGTGGTTATGGGTTGCAAGACAATTTGAAATTTTTAATAGATAAATTCTAAACATATCCGATGGATCTTTCCCTCGTACCTTTATTAGCCATTTTGGTATCGCTGGTTGCGGTAGTGCCGATCATGTTGAGTTCGGCAAAGCCAAACCTACGTGAGTTTTGGACCATACTTGCGGCTGTTATCAAGTTTGGTCTGGTACTTACCTTGCTGCCTGTTGCGCTACAGGGTGATTCTGTGGAATTGCACCTGGTTGATCTTGCTCCAGGAATTCCACTTGCACTTAAAGCAGATCCACTGGGTGTCTATTTTGCAGTCATCGCATCAGGTCTCTGGATTTTCACTTCTTTCTACTCCATTGGGTATGTTCGCGGAGCAGGCGAAATCAAACAAACCCGATATTTTGCAAGTTTTGCGGTCTGTCTGTCTGCCACCATCGGAATTGCATTTTCTGCAAACCTCATTACTTTTCTTCTCTTTTATGAGATGCTCACCGTTGCCACCTACCCCCTCGTTATTCATAACGAAAAGAAAGAAGCGATCAATGCCGGCCGAAAATATCTTGCGTTTACATTAACCGCCGGTCTTCTTTTGGTAGCTGCTTCTGCATTGGTATATCATTATACCGGAACACTCGATTTTACACCTGGCGGAGTGTTTACCGATGTTGAGCTTCCACATACGGCAATGCTTCTGCTCTTTATTCTCTTCTTGGGAGCTGTTGGTGTTAAGGCAGGCATCATGCCTATTCATGGCTGGCTTCCCGCTGCGATGGCGGCTCCAACACCTGTAAGCGCACTTTTGCATGCTGTTGCCGTTGTTAAATCTGGTGTTTTTGCCATTACCCGGGTTGTAGGATACGTTTTCGGTGTGGATGTAATGGGCGATTACGGCCTCAACGATATTTTGATTGTACTGGCAGGATTTACCATTATTGTAGCATCTCTGATTGCCTTTGCACAGGATAATTTAAAAAGGCGGCTTGCCTACTCTACGGTTGGACATCTCTCTTATATAGTACTTGGCGTGGCACTGCTAACACCAACCGGGATGACCGGCGGCATCATGCATATTGCCGCTCATGCAACTATGAAGATTACCCTTTTCTTCTGTGCCGGAGCTATTTATGTAAACCTGCACAGAACAGAAATCAGTAATCTCGATGGTATTGCAAAGGTAATGCCATGGACAATGGGTGCATTTGTTATCGGCTCGATGGGGCTCGCAGGAATACCGCCAATCAACGGATTCTTCAGTAAATGGACGCTTGCACTGGGTTCACTTGAAGGCGATATGGTTATTCCCGTCATTATTTTGGTGGTCAGTGGTATTTTAAATGTGGGCTACTTCTTCCCTATCATTTACCGTGCCTATTTTAAACCCGGTAAAGGACTTGAAAAATATGGAGAAGCTTCACCGCTCATGGTTGTTCCCATAATGATAACTGCAGCACTGTCTGTATTGTTTGGCCTGTTTCCGAACCTGTTTTTCGGGTTTTACGATCTCGCTGTTGATATCAGTTTATCACTTTTTAATACAGCCGAACCATGAAAAAAATTCACTGGATCATACTGGGTACTATATTCATCATTACACTGGTACTGGAGTTCACAGTGCTTGCCGGTTATGACAGCCACTGGTGGAATGCCATACCGGCTTTCTATGCTATCTTCGGATTTGTGATCTGCTATGCATTAGTTTACTCAGCAAAATTCATCGCAAAAAAAATTGTAAACCGCGATATCAATTACTATGATTGAGTTTTTCACCATACCGGGTGTTATTTTAATTGTCGGAGCTGCACTGATTTCGCTCTTTTCTGAAAAAGTACGCCCTGCGCTGTTTCTGGTATTCCCAATCATCGCCGCAGTAGTTATTGTAACCCGACCAGATGGATACACCGTAACCGGATCTCTTCTGAACTACGATCTGGTGCTTATGCAGACAGATACACTCAGTGATCTTTTTGGGCTTGTATTCGCCCTTGGTGCACTGGTTGCCGGTATTTATGCTTATCACATGAAAGAGCTCGGGCAGCAAATTAGTGCTTTGGCTTATGCAGGTGGTGCACTTGGAGTTGTTTATGCCGGTGATCTGCTTACACTGATTATCAATTGGGAAATCATGGCATTGGCATCAACCTGGCTGATTTGGGCAAGACGCACCCCCGAAACCGATGCTGCGGGCATGCGCTACCTTATCTATCACATCCTGGGTGGCGGGTTGCTTTTTGCAGGTATTCTGTGGCACTCGGTAGTGGAAGGTTCTATAACCGTTGAATCAATCCCAATGGAATACACTCCTGCAAATATACTCATGCTTTTGGGTGTTGCAGTGAACACAGCCATTATTCCGCTTCATACCTGGCTGTCTGATGCCTACCCCAAAGCAACACATACGGGTACAATTTTCATGAGTATCTTTACTACCAAAACGGCAGTTTATGTACTGATACGCATGTTTGCAGGTTGGGAACTTCTCATCTTTTTTGGTGCTGCAATGGCCGTATACGGTATCTATTACGCGGTAATCTGCAAAGACATGCGCGAGATACTCTCTTATCATATCATTAGTCAGGTAGGTTACATGGTATGTGCCATCGGCATCGGTACTGATCTTGCACTGAACGGGGCTGCGGCTCATGCCTACAACAATATTTTATACAAATCACTTATGTTCATGGCTGTAACAGCTGTAATGTACTCTGCAGGTACGAGCAAAATGTTCCACTTGGGTGGCCTCTACAAAAAACTGCCCTGGGTTTTAGGACTTTATGTTGTAGGCGGACTCTCAATTTCCGGGATACCTCTTTTTGCGGGTTTCATCAGCAAAGGCATGGTGATTGATGCTGCCGGATATGGCGGCTATGAATCCATCATGCTGGTTCTTTTGGTAGCATCAGTCGGCACATGGCTTAGTGTTGGCTTGAAACTCCCCTACTTCACCTGGTTTGATAAGCAGAAGTATGAAGGCGAGCTGAAACCTATTCCTGTGAATATGTACATTGCAATGGGTATTCTTGCCTTTGCATGCATTTTCTACGGTGTGTTTCCAAATGCATTATATACATTCCTTCCGTTCGAAACCGGTTATGATCCATATACTGTGTATCACGTTGTGGAAATTACACAGATTGCACTATTGACATTCGTAGCATTTTGGTTTCTCAGAAAAAAACTCGCACCAGAGCTTACCACCGTTCTCGATCTGGATTGGTTCTACAGGAAAGCTGCGCCACCTCTTCGAAAAGTGTTTGTTACCAGAGTTGACAACTTTTACGACCGGGTAGAAGATGCAATACTTGCAACGGCTGGATTTCTATCTAGGAAATTCAAAAATCCCATGCTGTGGTTAAATCCATTTACAGACAAGAAGAATGAAGCTTCCCGCTACAGCCCGTCCATGGAAGTAGTAATGAGCTTTATAATTCTCAGTTTCCTTGTATTTGCGATTGCCTATCTGATTTAGAATTTCAATGCAATCTGAATAGAGCTATTTAGGATCTCTGCCGATTCTCACATAGCTCGTTCTTCTGTCCACTTCCAGCTCAATCAATGTGGTGGTATTATCGAAGAAGAGACTCGGAGCACCGGAATCGTTGCCATCAGACCGATAAATAACCACATTCTGGAGGGAATCGAGATCGTAATAAATTCCCTTATCGATAGATGGCACAAATATCTTCATACAGATTACAAATTCACCAAGTTCTTCTTTGGCTATTTCTATCAGCGCGTTTATGTTATCAAGATTAACAAGCAATCTTCTGTAACTTTTGGCTTTACTATGGGTGTGTATTTCACACAGCATTTCACGATGAAAAAGAGTTGATAGCTCTTCCTCTGCACGGTTGAAGTATTTTCTGTCGTCAACCTGAGAATTCTCTGCCTTGGTTGCTTTATAAACGTAGAACTCAATCGTAAAATCATCCACAGGTGCACCATGATCGTCCGTAGCGTGGATAATAAACTGCTGATACCGGCTGTAT
>SLGA01000050.1 GCA_007123985.1 Balneolaceae bacterium
ACCAAGGCCAAATACCCATACATAGAAAAGAATAATCCATCCGATGAGGAAGAAAATACTGTATGGCAACATCATGGCAATAATGGTTCCGATACCGAGATCTTTATCGTACTTGTTGGCAAAGGCGAGGATCAGGCCAAAGTAACTCATCATTGGGGTGATGATATTGGTTACCGAATCACCAATGCGGTAGGCCGCCTGAATTACTTCGGGGCTGTAACCGATCAGCATAAGCATAGGCACAAAAATGGGTGCCGTTACCGCCCACTGAGCAGAAGCTGAGCCAAGCATCAGGTTTACCGAACCTGATACAAAAATAAAGCCTATGAAAATAATGGGGCCTGTCATCCCTATATCCTGCAGAAACTGAGCACCTTTTACGGCAAAAATCTGACCGAGATTACTCCATCCGAAGTAGGCCACAAATTGCGCGGCAAAAAATACAATTACGATATAGAGACCCAGTGTAGACATGGCGCCGGCCATTCCCTTAATTACATCACGGTCGTCTTTCATTGTACCCACAACGCGACCATATACAAAGCCCGGTATCATAAAGCAGACAAAAATAAATGTCACAATGCCGTTCAGGAATGGTGAGTTGAGCATTTCTCCGGTTTCAGGATTTCGCAGAACACCATTTTCGGGAATAATGGTCATCGCCAGGGCTGCGAACATAATCAAAACAGAAACACCTGTCCACTTCAGTGCTTTTATCTCTTTCGAAGTAAGCGGCTCCATGGATGCCTCATCAGAAATATCTTCCATCGCCATGCTTTCGTCATACTTTCCGAGTTTTGGTTCCACAATACGGAGTGTTACAAACGTGCCCGCTGCAGTAATAAAGAATGTGCTGATAAACATGAAGTACCAGTTTACGGCAGCGTGAACGGTGTAATCAGGGTCAATCAGGTTAGCCGCTTCCTGGGTAAGTCCTGCCAGAAGCGGATCGATGGTACCGATAAGCAGGTTAGCGCTGTACCCACCCGATACACAAGCAAAAGCACAGGCAAGACCGGCCAGCGGGTGCCGTCCCATTGAATGAAAAATAACCGCAGCAAGCGGTACCAGCACTACATATCCCATTTCTGAAGCCGTATTCGAAACCACAGCAGCGAAACAGATAGCCATGGTTACAAGATTTTTCGGATTCAGTATAAAGTTGAAAATCTTGAAGGGAATCGCGGTTATTCCGGATCTTTCGGTTTGATTCGGTTTAAATGATGCCGCTTTCAGAACGATACCGCGAATACATGCACTGATAAGCCCTGAATGTTCGGCAACTCCCACACCAAGTAACGCTACAAGCACCACACCCAGCGGTGCAAAACTGGTGAAATTGGTTACCATATTTTCAACAATCATGCGGAAGCCCTCACCATTCAGCAGGCTGACCGGCTCAATAATACCACCGGGAGCACGACCGGCAGCACCTTCTGGCCGGGGATCAGGGGCGCTCCAGTTCAACCAGTCTGCCAACCCGCTAAGCAACACCACACCCAGTGCAAACAGGGCAAAAAGAGTTACCGGGTGTGGAAGTAAATTACCCAACCATTCAACAAAATCGAGAAACCGGGTGAATAGTGTTTTTTTCGGGCGTGTAGATTCAGGGACGTTTGGGTCATCAGTTTTGGGATATTCACTCATAATTTGTTCAACTATTTTTCCGGATGTTTACCAGTTTACAGTACTGAGTAAATGTGCTTTTAAGCGATGGCAGAGTCCGGATTTTTCTTCAGATTTGATTTTAGCAAACTGCCTGTAAGTGCCCCGATTGCACCGGGTAATCCGCCAATCAGAAATGTTATAACCAGAACCAGCCAGGGCGAACCAAGCCCCATCATTTCGGCGATGCGTGTGGAACCAATGGCATCATTTGCTATGTGAATGTAGAGTGCCTGTATAAACCAGGCAAATCCAGCACCTGCAAATCCGATTAAAAAAGCGGCAAAATTGTTTTCAATCATCCATGCACCAAAGAAAAAAGCCGGAATAAAGAGAATCCACCAGGGTAAAAAAAGAGTTCCAATCCACGATAAGATCAAAATAGCGAGAAATGCACGCATCGAAATTAATGATTAATTAAGGTGTTCATTTTCGAATTACAGACATCAGAGTATATGAGTTTGCTGAATAAACTCAAATAAGAGTTCAGGTTGTTTACGACCAAGCTCTATTTTGAACTGATAGCGATTATTCTGATCTTTACAGGTACTTTATTTTTGAAATACTATTTACTCAAAATCCTCAAATAAGAGCATAAAAAAGAATGGCAAAGGTTGAAGTTGTGATGCCCCAGATGGGCGAATCGGTAATGGAGGGCACTATAATTGAGTGGGCCAAAAAGGTAGGTGATAAAGTAGAAGTTGATGAAACCCTGCTCGAAATTGCCACCGATAAAGTGGATACCGAGGTACCATCGCCCGAAGCCGGCGTTTTGGTTGAGATATTGGTACAAGAGGATGAAACCGTTGAAGTAGGCCAGCCAATTGCGATTATTGATACCGACGGCGAAGCTTCTGCCGGAGAAAGCAAACCATCGGATAAAGAAGAAGAGACCGAGAATGAAGAGGCGAAAGCCGATGCAACCCCGGAAGAATCCCCTGAGGCAGAAAACGAACCCGAGCCGGCTTCAAAATCATCCGGTAATGGCAGTGACACTGACGGCGAACGTGTGGAGGTTGTGATGCCGCAAATGGGCGAGTCTGTAATGGAAGGCACCATTATTGAATGGGCTAAAAAAGTAGGAGATACCGTAGAAGTTGATGAAACCCTGCTCGAAATCGCAACCGATAAAGTAGATACCGAAGTACCCTCTCCCGAAGCAGGTACACTCGTTGAAATTCTGGTTGAAGAGGGTGAAACTGTAGAAGTAGGCCAGGCAATTGCAGTTATCGCCACCGGAAAAGCAGCATCCGGAGGATCTGCCGATAAAAAAGCAGAGACTGCCGCGACTAAAGAGACAGCATCAGCTGCAAACGGATCAGCAAAAGAACAGGAAACTGCCGAAAGTACCGGTACTGAACCACAGCGGGTAGGTGCCGACGGACGATTCTATTCACCTCTTGTTCGTTCTATCGCCAAGGAAGAAGGCATCAGCATGGAAGAGCTGGAATCTATTGATGGAAGCGGTAAAGACGGCCGGGTATCCAAGAGTGATATTCTCTCCTATGTGGAGGATAAGAAAGCCGGGAAAGTGAAAGCCCCTTCAAAAGAGAAAAGCAGCGGACTCCAAAAACCGATTCCGCAGCAAACAACTCCATCACCATCAAGCGATGGAAAAATTTCTGCCGGAGAGCTGAATGTTACACGGCCTCATGAAAATGTTGAGATTGTAAAAATGGATCGTATGCGCAAGATGATTGCAGAGCATATGGTTCGATCCAAACAAACCTCAGCACACGTTACCACCTTCAGCGATGTGGATGTTACCAACATTGTGAAATGGCGTGAGAAGAATAAGAGTAAGTTTCTCGAGCAAACCGGAATTAAACTAACCTTCACTCCTATCTTCATCGAGGCATTTATCAAGGCAATTGGTGAATACCCGCTGGTGAACAGCTCTGTAAACGGTGATGAAATTCATCTGAAAAAAGATATCAATTTCGGTATTGCTGTTGCCCTTGGAGAGGGTGGCAAAGGCGGGTTGATTGTTCCCGTTATCAAACAGGCACAGGATAAAAACCTGGCAGGCATTGCAAAATCTGTAAATGATCTTGCACACAAAGCACGCAATAAAGACCTCAGCCCGGACGACCTTGTAGGCGGAACAATTACATTAACAAACTACGGTAGTGTGGGTAACCTGATGGGAACCCCGATTATTAATCAGCCGCAGGTAGCTATCCTGGGAACCGGTGTAATTGAAAAGCGCCCAGTTGTAATTGAAACCAAAGATGGCGACATGATTGCAATCCGGCACAAAATGTATCTCTCAATGAGTTACGATCACCGGATTATTGATGGTGCACATGGCGGATCATTCACCAGCAGGGTAAAAGAGCTTCTCGAAACTTTTGATCCCGACAGAGCCATCTAATCAGCCTAAAAGAGTATCATGCGAAGCGATAGACTCACATCTATCGCTTCTTTTTTTATAATGAGATCGCATCATTAAAACTGCCACCCATGGAACTTACCAGAACGATAGGTGAAGCCCGAGTACAAATCCGCCGGTTAAAATCTTCAAGCCAGACCGTAGCGCTTGTACCTACAATGGGGGCTCTTCACAAAG
>SLGA01000109.1 GCA_007123985.1 Balneolaceae bacterium
ACTTTCGATAATATTCAGAGTAGAACCATAAGAAACTAACGTCATATCTGTTCCTTCATGAAGAATCTTCGGAATACCAAGCGGAACAGTAAATTCCCCCAGATTTGAAGGCATCATCTCTTTGAGCCTGTATGCATTTAGCGGCTCAATAACGAGCGCGGGATCATCTCCCTGCATGAGTGTATTGTAAAATCCGGCTGCATCCGTAAGATTTCGCGGAACACATACATGCATACCTCGAAGTCCGTGAACGATCATTCCCATAGGTGAGCCTGCATGCCAGATTCCTTCCAGGCGATGGCCGCGTGTTCTTACAATTAAAGGATAAGCCTGCCCGCCTTTGGTTCTGTAACGAACAGTAGCCACATCATCGCTCAGTCCCTGAAAGCAGTACATCAGATAATCAAGATATTGAATTTCGGCGATTGGCCGGAGCCCGCGAAGTGACATGCCTATACCCTGCCCAAGAATGGTTGCTTCCCGAATGCCTGTATCGCTTACCCGTATTTCGCCATATTTTTCCTGCATTCCCTCAAGGCCGAGATTTACATCACCCAATTTCCCAACATCTTCTCCAAAAATTAGAGTATTCGGGTACTTGGTAAATAAAGCATCAAAATTATTTCTGAGCACTACCCGTCCGTCAGCTTTTTTTGAGTTTTCATCGTAAACAGGCTTAACCTCTTCTATAAGAACCGGTGATTTGGGAGTTTCACTGTAAAGATGTGAATGATAAAGCTCAAGATTAACGTCCACCTGGTTCTCAAGCCATCTGTTCAGTGCTGTTTTTGCAGGTGAATCTGATCCCCTCAGAAGCATGGCAGAGCGCCGGGCGATAGTCATAATATCTCTTCTGATAAGTTTGTTTTTCCGTGCAAGAGATGTTCGAAGTTCCTGAAGTTTATCAATTTCCGGATGTGCAATCACACACTTTTCAAGTACTTGAACGGCTTCGTTCTTCAGTTCAAGAATTGGCTCCTGAAATCTTTTCCATGCTTTTTTCTGTTCACTCAAAACCTCATCACGAGCTTCTTCATCAATCTTATTAAGTTGCTCTTGAGTGGCAATTTCTTCTTTTAAAATCCAATCTCTGAACTGGGTTATGCAGCAATACTCCGTCTCCCATTCCAGCCGATCATCATCTTTATAACGTTCGTGAGAACCTGAGGTTGAATGGCCCAGTGGCTGGGTAACCTCTTCCACATGGATTAAAACCGGCACATGCTCATCTCTTGCAATGGCTTCAGCTTCATTATAAACCTCTATCAATCCTTCATAATCCCAGGCATTTGCCGTGAGTATTTCGAATCCCGTCTCTTTTTTTGTACGCTTAAAACCTCGAAGTACTTTTGAAATACTTTCTTTGGTGGTTTGATATTTTTTTGAAACTGATATACCGTAACCATCATCCCAAACGGATAAAATCATTGGAACCTGAAGTACACCCGCCGCATTAAGAGTTTCCCAAAACAGGCCTTCAGAGGTACTTGCATCGCCAATTGTACCCCATGCTATTTCGTTACCGCTGTTTGAGAATTGTTTCCACTCTTTAAGTTCCTCACAATTTCTGTACACTTTAGAAGCCTGTGCCAGTCCCAGCAGCCTCGGCATTTGTCCGGCAGTTGGCGAAAGGTCTGCTGATGTATTTTTCCGCGCTGTTTGCTGAATCCAGCTACCATCTTCATTGATCAGTCTTGTGGCAAAGTGAGAATTCATTTGGCGGCCTGCTGAATTCGGATCTTCATTTGCATCAGGGTTTGCATAAACCTGAGCAAAAAATTCAGCGATTGATAGTTCATCAATCGCCATCATGAATGTTTGATCACGATAGTATCCGGATCTGAAATCACCCTTCTTAAAGAATTTTGCCATCACAATTTGTGGTAACTCTTTACCATCACCAAAAATCCCGAACTTCGCTTTACCTGTAAGTACTTCCTTTCTACCAAGATGCGACATTTCTCTGCTGACACGTGCAAGCCTGTAATCTTTCAGGATCTCCTCTGTCTGCTGTTTCGAGAATTCAACTTCAATCGCTTCTTTGGTTGTCATAAACAGGTATTACTTTTTTAATCAGTTTTTTAACCGGCAAAACCGCTGATGGGCGTGGTTATAATAACAGCTTCTTCATCTATTTACAAAAACAGATATCATCTGCACTGGTTGAATTACAGTATAGTATGCTTTAAGATCTTTAGCTGATTTATTCCGTAAATCCGCCTTTGGTCATATTCATCGGGTTCAGGGCATTTTCAAGATCCTCTTCAGATAGATCTGTCATTTCCCGTGCCACATCAAAAACTGATCTGTTTTCAGCAAATGCAGTTTTTGCAATTTTCGCGGCTTTATCGTAGCCAATTAGTGGATTAAGCGCTGTCACAAGAATAGGGTTTTTTCCAACCATTTCTGCAATAACTTCTTCTCTTGCTTTTAAGCCGCTTACAGATTTATCAGCAAAATTTCGAGCTGCATTCGCAAGAATTTCAATTGATTGAAGCAGATTATGTGCAACAATCGGAAGCATCACATTCAGTTCAAAATTTCCTGATTGCCCCGCAATAGTTATAGCTGCATCATTACCAATTACCTGTGCGCTGACCATTGTGAGGGATTCTTCAATAACCGGATTCACTTTCCCCGGCATAATAGAAGAGCCCGGCTGAAGCGCCATAAGCTGAACTTCTCCAAGACCGCTGTTTGGCCCTGAATTCATCCACCTAAAATCATTCCCGATTTTCAACAGAGAAACAGCCAGGGTTTTAAGCTGACCGGAAAGTTCTACGGGTGCATCAACAGTTGCCTGTGCTTCAAAATGATTTTCAGCTTCAATAAACGTTTCACCTGTAGTAGCAGAAACATCATCTGCAAATAGTTTACCAAAATCCTTGTGAGTGTTAATTCCGGTACCAACTGCAGTACCACCCTGAGGAAGCTCTCTCATCCGCTCCAGGGATGACTCAACTCTTTCAATGGCCAGTTCAATTTGGCGAGCATATCCGCTGAATTCCTGCTGAATGGTTACAGGCATGGCATCCATTAAGTGAGTGCGCCCTGTTTTCACCACATGTTTTAGCTCGTCGCCTTTTTCTGAAATCGTTTTATGAAGATGCTGCAGAGCTGGAATAAGATGATTTTTTACGGCGAGTACAGCTGATATTCGGATGGCAGTTGGAATCACATCATTCGAGCTTTGGCCGAAGTTCACATGGTCATTCGGATGAATGGTTACATCCGTTCCGGATTTAAGCTCATTCGCTCTTTTTGCAATAATTTCATTGGCATTCATGTTCGTTGAAGTACCCGATCCTGTCTGAAAAATATCCAACACAAAATCTTCATCAAATTTGTTTTCTACTACTTCTGAAGATGCTTTTTCAATGGCTTCTGCTACTTTTTCATCAAGTAGCCCCAAATTGGCATTCACCCGGGCAGCAGCGTGTTTTACCCTGCCTACTGCCGATATAAATACAGGACTGAATCCAATCCCGCTGATTTTAAAATTTTCGAAAGCTCTCTGTGTTTGTGCTCCGTAATATGCATTTGCGGGTACTTTAACTTCACCCATTGAATCTTTTTCTATGCGAAAGTCTGCCATGATGATTTGTTCTCCTTTTTAAATTTTCTTTTCCTATTAAGGTAGGATTTTTATCACAGAAATTGAAGGAAATCAGGGTAAATTGACGTTTTAAATACGATGATAAGACGTGAGCTTATGGTGTAATTCAGTAGCAACCGTAACAGTAATCAAGTAGTAATTGAACCCTCAGCTTAGATGAACCCAAAGAAAATGAAATGATGAAAAACCGTTTAGAGTATTTTACTGTACATTCTATAGCGTTTATCAATGGTTCCGCCTATTCTTTCGGCTACTCTAACCATCTGTATGTTATTTTCAAGAATCCAGCCTACTTCGGATGAGTAAACATTCTTCTTGAGTCCATTCTCAATTGCCTCTCTGTGCAGAAGCACGTCAATTCCTTTGCCCTGATATTCCGGTATCACACCCATCAACGCAGTTCTGATTTTGTTGATTTTTCGCTTATTCCACAAAATCTTAAAAATACCGAAAGGCAGTAAACGCCCATTCATATTTCTGAAAATCTGATTGTAATCGGGTAAAGCAACAGAAAACCCAACCGGTTTACCGTCAATTTCAGCGATATGGGCAAAATTATCATCTACAATGCTTTTCAAATCTGCAGC
>SLGA01000343.1 GCA_007123985.1 Balneolaceae bacterium
GGTTCATCCGCAAAAAGAATTTCCGGTTCGTGGATGAAAGCCCTTGCAATACCAACACGCTGCTGTTCACCACCGGAAAGTTGAGTAGGATAATGATTTGTTCGGTCTTTCAAGCCTACACTTTCAAGTAAATCAAGGGCACTTTTTTCTACTTTATGATAGGGAACTCCACGAAGTTCGATGGGTACCATTACATTCTCGAGTGCAGTTAATGTTGGAATCAACTGAAAGGATTGAAAAACGAAACCGATCTGCTCATTTCGAATTTTTGATAAATCAGCTTCTGTGTACTCAGAAATTTTTTGATTATTGAGTGATACCCAACCTGATGTTGGTTTATCCAGGCCGGCACAAAGACCTAAAAGTGTTGTTTTACCGCTTCCTGAAGGTCCAACTATTGCACAGGTGATACCTTTCTCAATAGAAAACGAAACACTATGTAAAACCGTTAAAGAGTGGCCTGCATTGGTAAATGTTTTAGTAAGATCCTTAACTTCTAATATGGTACTCTGATTCATCATAAATATTTATTTAACAGTCGAAACAACGAAACATGAGAATGGCCGCAAACCATTCCTTAGAAAGAATTTAATTTGGTATAAAACGGATGAGTAAACTGAAAGTTACGACATTTTTAATCGCATTGTTTTTATCTGTAACTGGTGCCGCACAAGAGACAAAAACAATCCTTTTTTTCGGTGATAGTATTACAGCCGGCTATGGTATCGATGAAGAAAATGCATTTCCGGCGCTTATTCAGGCAAAAACAGATTCCCTGAATTTGAACTACAGAGTTGTGAATGCAGGCTTGAGCGGAGAAACTTCGGCTGGAGGCCTGCGGCGTGTGGATTGGATTTTGCAGCAACATGTCGACATTTTTGTGCTTGAACTTGGGGGAAACGACGGACTCCGGGGAATCGATCCTGAGAATACAAAAGAGAATCTTGCCGGCATTATGGATAAAGTAAAAGAAAAATACCCGGAGGCCCTTATCGTGCTCACAGGCATGGAGGCACCGCCAAATATGGGAAGAGATTATACTGAGAGTTTTAGGCAAATCTATTCAGAGCTGAATGAGCAGTACGATGTAATTTTCATGCCATTTATACTTGAAGGTGTTGCCGGAGATCCCGATCTGAATCTGGCTGACGGTATCCATCCCACAGAAGAGGGGCATAAAATTGTAGCAAAAAATTTGTGGAACTATCTGAAGCCTGTGTTATAGTTTATCGAGGGGCCGTTTTAAATACGATTTTCACGGACTCTCTAACAGGTATTTTATGCTCAAACTGAAGTAGTGATCCGCTGCTATCCATTTCGAGTGACATGGAGACACCCCTCAGGCTTGGCGTATATCCACTGCCTGTTCCGTATTCAATTGTAGATACTTCTATTATTCTTAGACCCGCAGCCTCAGCTAAGATTGCTGCTTTTTGTTGCGCTTCTTCAACAGCTTTTCTCATTGCTTCTGTTTGTGCACTTTCAATTTCGCTGGAAGAAAAATTTCCGGTAAAAACTCCAAATCCATTTTCAATCAGCGCAATCTGCATCGATTCGAACTGAGAAATATCATATAAAGTAATTTGTACTTGCTGGCGTGTTTCGTAACCGGTTACAGTATTACTTCGGCGAACTGCTGAAATATTAATAGGATTTGCAGAGATGTTTCTTTCCTCAATTCCCTCTTCAATCAATAAAGAAGAGAGATATGCTTCCTGAGTTTTATGCTCGCGAAATGCTTCTCTTGCTTCAGCATTAAACTGCGTGATGTTAACATTGAAAATGATCAGGTCTGCGGTTACCTGGACTTCACCGGAAGCTTGAACAGTGATCGTATTATAACCGGGTTGAGAATCTGAAAGATTTGCTAACAAATGTACAGGTGAAAATAAAAGCGTTATTAGAAAGAGCGAGGCGAAGTATCGTTTCATTGAAGAAATTTTAATGTGATCGATTTAAAAGTAAACGAATTAAATTATCAAACTAACATGCATAAATATATGTGTATTAACAAATTGTAAAAAAAATTCTGAAAGCGCTTGCATATACCAAAAATTGGGGTTTATTTTCCGCAACAAGTAGGTTCAAAGGATAGAAACTGCTCTGCTAAAATTAACTCGAATCAAACTATCATAAGATGAAAAACAGATACTCTCCCAGTTGTTTATGGACTGGTCTAATACTTGCTGTTTGTTTATTAGCACCAATTCAAAACGCTGCAGCAGAAACCTTAAATGATGACAGGATTACAATATCAGGTGTTGTAGTTGATGCCGCTACCGGTCAAAACCTGGCTGGTGTAAACGTTGTAGTTGTGGGAAGTATGGTTGGTGTAGCCACAAATGCCCGCGGTGAATTCAGTCTGAGATATAATGGCGTACCACCAATCACTGTTTCAGTATCCATAATTGGTTATACTACGCAGCGTTTTGAAGTGACTGAACAAAACGTGAGTGATATACGAATTGAGCTCAGCGAAGAGACATTTCTTGGAACAGACATCGTTGTTTCAGCTTCTCGTGTTGAGGAAAGCATTTTAGATGCACCTGTATCCATCGAGAAAATGGATATTATTGCTGTGAATCAAACACCTTCCCCAAGTTACTACCAGGGTCTTGCAAACCTGAAAGGTGTTGATATGACCACAAGCAGCATCAATTTCCAGATTATAAACGCCCGGGGTTTTAATTCTACCGGAAACACCCGAATGGTACAGTTAACCGATGGTATGGACACACAGGCCCCCGCTTTAAACTTCCCGATTGGGAACCTGAATGGCCCGTCTGTTCTGGATGTGGAGAGTGTAGAATTTTTGCCAGGCGCTTCTTCTGCACTGTATGGGCCTAATGCGTTCAACGGAATTTTGCTGGTGAACAGTAAAAACCCATTTCGTTACCCAGGCCTTAGTGTTCATGTTCAGAACGGTGTTAATCATATTGACAGCAACTCTGCTCTCGGTGAACCGGGCAACCCACGCCCGATGTTCGAAACATCACTTCGTTATGCGGATGTTATTGGCGACAGATTTGCCTATAAAGTAAACTTCAGCTACATGCAGGCCGATGACTGGGTTGGAATCAATTATACCGACAAAAATGCCTCATTGGCACCGGCCGGAGTTGATGTAAACCCCGCTTTCGATGGTGTGCATCTGTATGGAGATGACGGAACATTTAACCTGGCACTGTTGGGACTTCCGGGCCCAAACCGGACTCAGGTAGCCCAGGGTCTGGCTGCAGCAGCCGGTATTCCTGTTGGTCTTGCGGAGCAGTATTTGTCTGCACTCCCTTCTCAGCCAGTTGCAAGAACAGGTTACAGAGAGGAATTTCTTGTTGACAGCGATGCCAAAAACCTGAAATTGGGAACATCACTTCACTACAGACTTACCGATAACCTGGAGGCCAGTTACTCGTTTAACTATGGCTACGGAACATCTGTTTATAGTGGTGCCCAGCGATACAGTTTGAGTAATTTCAGTATTGCTCAGCACAAACTGCAGCTTGAAGGAGATAACTTCATGGTACGCGCTTACGGTACGTTTGAAGATTCCGGAGATTCTTATATAGCTGATTTTGTTGGTTTTTCCATCAACGATCAATATTTGAACACCACCCAGTGGTTCGGGCAATATGCAGCCACCTTTGCTGGCGGGATGTTACAAGCTGCTAATCAGCTTCAGGGTAATCCGGGGTTTAATCCCGAGACCATTCAGATGATTCTAAGCAATCCAAACATCGTAAATAATCTGCATAACGCAGCACGAGCTTCAGCCGATGCCAATCGCTTTGAACCGGGAACACCTGAATTTGAAAATGCAAAGCAAATTGCACTTGACGGTGTAGTACCGCAGGGTGCCCGTTTCAATGATCAATCCAGGTTTTTGCATGTGGAAGGCCAATACGATTTCAAAAATGAGATCGATTTTGTTGATTTACAGGTAGGTTTGAGCCTTCGCCAGTATCAGCTGCGGTCTAACGGAACCATTTTTGCTGATGCAGACGGTGGAATTGATATCAATGAATATGGTGGGTATATACAAGCTGCGAAATCCCTGCTTGATGACAGATTGCGTTTAACCGGTTCTCTCCGTTACGATAAAAATGAAAATTTTGACGGACAGATTAATCCACGGATCTCATCTGTTATACGAATAGCAGACAGCCAGAATATTCGGGCATCTTATCAAACAGGGTTCAGAAACC
>SLGA01000344.1 GCA_007123985.1 Balneolaceae bacterium
ATTTATAATTATGCTTTAGCTCTTCTCTGTATAATTTGACGTATGCCATAATTAATAATCAATCAGCTGCAATGCTGTGATCTGAATAATTTTAGTGGTTTATCCCAATTCATTTTTTAAGCCTCATTTCGAGGTATTTATTTGTGAAACCAAATTTTTCATACAGAAATTTGGCGGGATTATCAGGTTCCACATGTAGTGCAATATCGCCTTTTGTTTGTTCAATTACCGTTTTCATCAGCTGTTTTCCTACTCCTTTTCCGCGGGTTTTTTCGTGCACAGCTATATAAACAAGAATATGTTCGGGAATATATCCCTCCATGTTGGTATTGTTGATGATCACAACACCCAGTGGTTCGCCCTCATCGTGCGCAATAAGAACAAATCCATCTTGTCCGGGACCATCGCCATAAGCATATGCGATACACTTCAATATTGCGCTTCGTTCATCGCCATACTGATCCAGATGATGGAACAAAAAATCTGCTATCTGATCGCGGGAAAATAGCGGTGTGACTTCACGGTCGCTCTTAATTATTGTATAGGATATATTCATCTTTTTTCTTTCTGTTTAAAGGTAATGTAACTAACTATTATAAAGGAGATTGCGGAAGCCGAAATTCCAAACACATTGGGGTCCAGCTCCAGCGGAAGCGAAACACCTGAATAGCGCAAGATGATTGTTGTAAAACCACCTACCAGCATGGCAGTCATTGCGCCGGCGGGTGTGCTTTTACGCCAGTATAGTGCACCTATAACCGGTACAAAAAGGCCCGACACCATGAAAGAATAGGAGTCCAGCATCAAATCCAGCACGTTTGTCATGGATGCGGCTAACATTAATGATAATACTCCAATAATAAGTGTGATTATCTGAGACAATCTCACAAACCCCCGGCTGTTCGGGTTAAAGGTCTTAAAACTACCGATGATATCGGTTACAACATTACCTGATGATGCCATCAGGCAGCTGTCTGCCGTGGATAGAATGGCTGAAAAATAGGCAGCCATCATAATTCCAAGCAAACCTACAGGTAAAACTGTTCTTAGCAGCATTGGAAGCCCGGTTTCGGGATCTGTATCGGCAATATCGGCAGCACCAAGAAATTCGAACATTCCTTGATCAGCGGCCACTCTTGCAAACAAGCCCAGAAGCACACCTAGAAAAGCCATAACCGGCCATTCAAATACACCTGCAATGTACCAAGCTTTTTTCGCTGTTTTTTCGTCCTTGCAGGCGTAAATTCGCTGGTAGAGTGTCATCCCGACGAACCAGATCGGTATGATGGTAACCGCCCAGTAGACAAGATCCTGCCAGGCAAGATTGGTCAGGGTAAGCATTTCGGGCGCCACGGTAGCCCGTATAGCCTCGAGGCCTCCAATTTCGATATAGGCTATTGGAATACCGATAAAGAGCAAGCCAAACATCAGCAGAGCCCACTGAACGGTATCTGTGTAGATTACGGCTTTCAGGCCGCCAAGAACTGTGTAGATCACTGCAACTGCTCCCATTATGTAGAGAGCCGTATCATGATCGAGACCAACAAATGTTCCGCTTGCAAGCTTCGCACCAGCCAGCATTTGTGAACTGGTAAATCCGGCATACCCAATCGCCGATATAATTGCTGCCACAAATGCCACATTTAAGCTGTAGTAATGCTCAAAAAGCTGCGGAAAGGTATACGCCTTATCGAAATACGGATTCTGTTTGATTTTTGGGATTAAAAATACAGCCGCAAGCCATGCGCCAAGCAGTCCGGTAAAGAGCATCCACGAGCCGGATAGTCCCATTACAAAACCGAGGCCTCCGAGCCCAATCGAAAAACCACCACCAACATCGGTTGCAACCACGGAGAGACCTACATGGTAACTTTTCATGTTACGGCCGCCTACAAAATAATCATCGCCTCCTTTATTTCTTTTGAAGAAGAAATATCCGAATGCAAGCAACCCGATCACATAAAGCAAAAAGAGAGAGAGGTCAATGGGATGCATTGATCATCCGTAGAATCGGTTGGCCTTTATTTGTGGAAGAAAAATGGATAACCCGTTCAGAAATTTTTCTTTAACTATTCGCACTGTAAAGGTACAAGCTTGCCAAACAAGCATCAAACCAATCTTACCCATTGAAACCCGAACAGAAGCAGATCTTATCTAAATCAATAATTTTAAAGCAATTTACATTCACCTAAATTTTTTCTGCCCCAATGTTCAGTCTAAATTTCTTACTTATTTCTTTTTTTTAGTACAGATTTATTTAAATTTCTGTCTACCATCTACGCTATATTTTTATTTACGGGTACTTAAACGGCAGGGCATTTTGAGACAACACCTTGAATAAGGTGCTTCTTTTTGCTCAACTCAACTTAACATTCATGTAAATGAATAACTCTCTGCGAAATGGAATTACTTGGAATCCGGTTTCATTTGAATATCTTTTTGCGAATCATAAGCTAAGCTCGCCCAAATTCTTTCTCCCTTTTTTGGGCTGGATTCTACTATCAGCTTCGGCGCTATATCTCACCGCAATTATTTACGAAAAAGAGTTTGTTTCCATTACCCTGAGCAGAATTGAGATTGTCAATTACTTTATCCTGAATCCCGCTTACATACTGGGCATACTCCTGCTATTCTGGGCAGGGTTTGAATGGGGGTTTATTCCTGTTTATCTCTCTTCGTTTTTTATAGCTTACGCTTCAGGCATTGAAGTGATATGGGCAACACTTGTAGGCCTATCTTTCATATTGGGGTTAGGTTTTTATGCTCTGGCCTATCACAGTTTTAAGGTTGACTACTCCCTCCGAAATCTTAAAAGTATCGTTCTTTTCATCGTCGTTTCATTCCTTTCCGCTCTTGCCAGCAGTATGGGCTCGTTTATATGGAGCTTTTTTCAGCAACTTTCTGCACCCGATATGCTCACTGTCTGGAAAAGCTGGTGGACTGGGATGTTTTTTCAGTCGATTCTTATCGTAGGCCCTCTTCTCTACCTCTTTTCGAAAAAAGTTGACACTCTGAAAACGTCCTATTATGAACTTCCAGAACAACGCTCTGTTTCTATCGGGTGGATTTACGGTTCTGTGATTACAGTATCAGTAACCCTTGCCTTATTTATCTTTTCCGGTTATCAGCTGGGACGGTATAACGTTTCAGAAATTATCGGTACGCAACAGATGATTGCATCGCAAGATGTGATGGGATCTCTTGAGGCCTTCGAAATCATTGCCTGGACTGCAATCGGTTTGATTGTCATAACCGGTTGTACGGCAATCTATCTGCTCGGAAACTGGAATAAAGCACTTCGAACTGAAGTGATCAGCCATACCCGTGATCTTCTGGAAAGCCAGGAGAAGCTAAAAAAATCGCTCGAAGAGAAAGATATTCTGTTCAAAGAACTCCAGCACCGGGTAAAAAATAATCTTGCTCAGGTACATGGTATGCTTGAATTGCAGGAAGCTATGACCGATAACTCTGAATTTGCGGATCTTCTGAAGGTGTCGAAATCGCGCATTTACACCATGGCTCTTGCCCATGAGGCACTTTACAAAAATAGTGACCTTACCGACATAAGCTTAAAATATTATCTTGAGCAAATTGCTGAAATCACCCACGAATCCTTTCTGGAGGAAGGCAAAGAGATTGCCCTTGAATGCTCTATCGATGATGTTCACCTGAATATGTCCCGAGCGATCCCTCTTGGGCTGATGATCAGTGAAATCATGATAAATGCTCACAAACACGCATTTAATGGTTCGAATAGCGGTGTATTAAAGATCGAATCGAAAGTGAATAAAAAAACACTCACGCTTACTATTGCCGATAACGGAGCCGGCATACCCAACGATGTGGATTTTTCAAAAAGCAATTCACTTGGTATGATGCTTGTTCAAAGTTTTACTCAGCAGCTTAAAGCTAAAATGGACCTGAAGAGTAGTAATAAAGGCACAATTTTCACATTTCTGATACCCCTTACCTCCATCGAAACGTAATCCCCCCGGTTTGATTACCATTAAATACACTCTGTGTATTGACACTACATACATTAATCCTTAACTTATGAAACTCAATGAGAAACGATTTTAAATCTCATTTTGAAAAAGAACGTTTTGATATAAAGATCGCGGGGTGGAGCAGCTGGTAGCTCGTCGGGCTCATAACCCGAAGGTCGCAGGTTCGAATCCTGCCCCCGCCAC
>SLGA01000127.1 GCA_007123985.1 Balneolaceae bacterium
GCCTACTTGAAGATCTTGATAACCCTGCCTCACTGATAAAACATCTTACAGTGGAAAAGGCCAAAAGTTTGTTTGGCACTGTAATACGTGGCGGAATGATTCCAAAAATTGAAGCCTGCTTTGCTGCACTTCACCAGGGAGTAAAATCGGCGCATATTATCAATGGCACGAAAAAGGACACACTATTGCGTATCTTATATACCAAGGATACCATTGGTACAACCATCAGCAGGTAATAATAATAAGTTGAACTCCGAACAAAGCATCTATGTCACCAAATATTTCAGGTAAGATTTTTAAAACTGTAAAAACAGTCTTTGGCAAACAGCCGGCTCAAAAAAAGGCAGAAAAATATCATTTTGATCTGTATGGCCGCTACCCAATTGCGCTTGTAAAAGGAAAGGGCTCCAAAGTTTGGGACGATGAACGTAACGAATATATCGATGCCCTGGCTGGTATTGCCGTAAACAGTTTGGGCCATTGCCATCCCCGAATTGTAAATGTGATTCAGAAACAGGCAGCAAAATTGATGCATGTTTCTAATTTCTACTACAACGAACCACAGAGTAATCTGGCCGAAAAACTCGTAAAACTTTCCGGATTAGATCGAGCGTTCTTCTGTAACAGCGGGGCAGAAGCGGTGGAAGGTGCCGTTAAACTCGCAAGAAAATATGCGTTTAACAAAGGCAAGACTGGTACCATAATCTCCATGGATAACTCATTTCACGGGCGAACACTTGGAACCATTGCGCTTGGAAAAGATAAATATCAGGCAGGCTTTCATCCCATGCCTTCAGGCTTTAAGCGGGTTCCATTCAATAATGTTAAAGCATTGGAAGAGAGTGTAAACGAAGAAACAATTGGAATAATAATAGAGCCTATTCAAGGTGAAGGTGGTATCTTAGAGGTAACTCCGGAATATTTGAAAACTGCCCGCAAACTTTGTGACAAGTACGACATACCTCTTATTCTTGATGAGGTTCAATGCGGTATTGCACGTACAGGAAAAATGTTTGCTTATCAGCATTACGGCATTGAACCGGATATTCTTGCCCTTGCTAAAGCACTTGGATCGGGCTTTCCGATTGGAGCTGTGGTTGCAAAAGAACATGTAGCCAAAGCATTTGAGCATGGAAATCACGGAACTACGTATGGCGGCAATCCGCTTGCCTGTGCTGTGGCACTCGAAACACTCAACACAATGGAAGATGAAGACATCTGTGAAATGGCGCGTGTTCGCGGTGATTACATGATGACACGAATCAGAGATATTTCCACGAATTGGAAGACAATTCGTGAGGTTCGAGGCAAAGGACTGATGATTGGTGTTGAGCTTGCATTCCCGGGAGCTGAGGTTGTAAAAGAGATGCTCAAACGCGGTGTTTTGTCGAATTGTGCTTCAAATAATGTGATACGAATAGTGCCGCCACTCATCATCACAAAAGATGAAATCGATACCGTTGTTGAAGTACTCATAGAATCCATAAAAGCAGTAGAAAAAAATGCCTAAATATAAAGTTGGAATTGTCGGCGCTACCGGGTACACAGGATCCGAATTGGTACGTCTGCTCTCACAGCATCCGGATGTAACCATTGAATTTGTAACCAGTGAGAGTCAGGCCGGGAATAAAATTCAAAAAATTCATCCACACCTTCTTGATATCGTGGATATCGATCTGATTTCAGTGAAAGAGATAGGCAATCTCGATCCCGATCTTGTTTTTCTCGCACTGCCGCATGGGGTTTCCATGAATTTTTTGAAAGATCACGGACTTGATAAGTTTGCCATTATTGATCTGTCAGGCGATTTTCGGTTTTCATCACGGGGAATTTATGAAGAGTGGTACAACAAAAATCACATTGCTCCACAATATATGGCTGATTCTGTTTATGGTCTGCCTGAACTCTTTCGCGATAAAATCAGAAATGCCAGGCTTGTAGCCAATCCCGGCTGTTATCCAACATCTGCTATTTTACCGCTTGCACCATTGATAAAACATGGCCTGATTCACCCATCATCCATCGTGGTGGACTCTAAATCGGGGGTTACCGGTGCGGGTGCAAAACCAAAACAAGGGCTCCATTTCCCAAATGTTTTTGGCAATTTTACAGCATATTCACTGATAAACCACCGCCATACACCGGAGATTGAAAGCACATTGCAGAATTACACAGGCTACTCAACCGAAGTGCTGTTTACGCCTCACCTGCTGCCAATTGATCGTGGTATTTTAACCACTACCTACAGTACACCGAAAAAACCTGTCAACAGAGATCTGGTAGAGGAGCTCTTCCATTCCGTGTATGAAAAAGAGCATTTTGTCCGGGTTTTTGATGAGCCTCCATCCATCAAAAATATTCGTGGTTCCAACTATTGCGACATCTATGCCACGTATGACGAACGCACCAACAAGATTATTACCGTTTCCACGATTGACAATCTGGTTAAGGGTGCGGCTGGTCAGGCGGTTCAGAATATGAACATCATGTTTGGTTTGATTGAATCAACCGGGCTAAAACATATCCCCTTAAATCCATAGGAATGAGTTTTTTTATACAAATTGTGTCACTAAAAAATTGTGGGTTACTTATTTCTCAATTTTGCTTATAATCAACAAACACCATGACAATCTCAGAGCGTCACATATCAACAATTCGCCAAATGCGCAAACTCCGCCGCCGCAACCTGCGCCCGGCACTCTGCCCCACTCCTCCCGTAAGGCGGGTATAAAAAATCCCCTTAATTGATACGGATTAATACATGTCTCCGGATCAGTTATCATCCGCCAAAATAATTCAAAACCACTCAATCTTTTTTTAATAATTCCATGTTAAATAATATCACACACGTAAGAGGTTTTAAATGCTGGGGTGCTCACATGGGCATCAAATCAAAAAGAAGAGATATAGCACTCATCTATTCAGAGGTGCCAGCATCTGCGGCTGCTGTTTTTACAAGAAATATTGTTTGTGCTGAACCCATAAAAGTAAGCCGGGAGCACATAAAAGATGGTATAGCCCAGGCATTTATTATTAACTCGGGCAATGCTAACGCTTGCACAGGGAAGCAGGGTATGGAAGGCGCCCAGGCCATGGCAGAAACAACCGCAGCAGAACTTAAGATTGCAAAGACAAATGTAATTGTTGCTTCCACAGGTTTAATCGGAGAACCCTTTCCTACTGAGAAGGTTCTGAAAGGCATCAAAGAGTGTGTGATTAAACTTTCGGATAGAGAAATTGCCGGATCACTCACAGCTAATGCAATTCTCACCACAGATACCTTTGCCAAAGAGGGTTTTACATCATTCTCTGTTGATGGAATTCAAATCAACATGGGCGGAATTGCAAAAGGATCCGGGATGATTCACCCAAATATGGGTACTATGTTGGGCTTTATTGTGTGTGATATTGCGATAACTCCAAAACTTCTTGATGAAGCTTTACGGCATGCTGTTGATAAATCCTTTAACATGATAACCGTTGATGGTGACACATCCACCAACGATATGGTTTCCATAATGTGTAACGGCAAAGCCGGGAACAAAGAGATTACCAAGAAAGATGCCTCATATAATCTGTTTTTAGCTAATCTTGAAAAACTTTGTACACATCTTGCGAAACTTATTATTTCTGACGGTGAAGGCTCCACAAAATTAATTGAGTATCGCACAAAGGGAGCAAAAACGGAAACAGATGCACGTCAAATTGTACGAACAGTTTCCAACTCAAACCTGGTAAAAACTGCAATCTTTGGATCCGATCCGAACTGGGGCAGAATTATTGCGGCTGCTGGCAGAGCCGGTGTGGATTTCAACCCTGAACTTGTAGACCTCTATATAGGAACCGAACTTGGTAAAATGCATGAAGTGGTAAAGCAAGCACAGCCCGTGCCAGATATCAGAGAACAATTGAGAAAAGTGATGACATCCTCAACTATTATCATTCTGCTGGATTTAAATATCGGGGATGAAGAAGCCGTTGGTTGGGGATCGGATTTTTCATACGAATATGTGCGTATCAATGCAGAGTATACAACCTGATCGCAACAGAAAAACCGGAAATGTACCTGCTTTAAATGAGTCGATATCTGACCACTTTTTCAAAACCCATATTATCGTTTTCGACGGTGTAAACCATGCCGTTTTTGATATGGATTATCTTTTTTGAAATTGGCAAGGTCAACCGTCC
>SLGA01000094.1 GCA_007123985.1 Balneolaceae bacterium
AAAATTAAAAGCGCTTACAGATTAAAAAATTAATTAAAAATACATTTTACAATCTTTAAGT
The DNA here is from genome assembly GCA_007123985.1 of Balneolaceae bacterium. GTDB lineage: Bacteria > Bacteroidota > Rhodothermia > Balneolales > Balneolaceae > Rhodohalobacter. The sequence goes on from SLGA01000094.1 coordinate 62, forward strand.
TAGAGGTTAATAACAAAACAATTAAAAAATTTCATATTTAAAAATCAGTCAATATCTTGCATCTGTTTTGAATTACCACACGTTCGGCCGAAAATTTTACTTGATTTTCAGCCTCTCCATAACACGTTAAGTTGTAAACATACTAATCAACTATTAAAACAATACACATGGCGTACTCTAAACTTGAATATATCTGGCTTGATGGCTTCAAGCCCACTCAATCTCTTCGAAGTAAAACAAAAATTGCACACGATTTCAGCGGGAAACTCGAAGACTGCCCGATCTGGTCGTTCGACGGAAGCTCCACTCTGCAGGCAGATGGCAGCTCATCCGATTGCCTCCTCAAACCCGTCGCTATTTTCCCTGATCCTGATGTAAAGCACGGTTACCTTGTGATGACTGAAGTACTAAATGCCGATGGCACTCCGCATGAAACCAACGGACGTGCTCACATAGATGAAGATGACGACGATTTCTGGTTTGGTTTTGAGCAGGAGTATTTTTTGGTTGACCCTGCCACAAATCTTCCGCTCGGTTTTCCACAAGGCGGTTACCCGGCACCACAGGGGCCTTACTATTGTGGGGTAGGTGCACGAAATGTATTTGGCCGTGAAATTATTCAGGAACACCTTGATCTTTGCCTCGAGGCAGGTTTAAATGTGGAAGGTACTAATGGTGAAGTTGCTGCAGGCCAGTGGGAATTTCAGATTTTCGCCAAAGGTGCAGCCCGCGCGGGTGATGAAATTTGGGTTGGCCGATTTCTGATTGAGCGAACAGCCGAAAAGTACGGTGTAGCTGTTGATTGGCATCCCAAACCCCTTGGTGATACCGACTGGAACGGCTCCGGAATGCACGCAAATTTCTCAAATGGCTTTATGCGCGATGTAGGCGGTGAGGAAAACATGAAGAAAATTTGTGATGCATTTGGAAAAAAAATCAAAGCTCACATGGATGTGTATGGTGCAGATAACGATAAGCGTCTCACCGGGAAACACGAAACACAATCGTATGACAAATTCAGTTATGGAGTTTCTGACCGCGGAGCATCAATTCGTGTACCGGTTTCTACCGTGGACGACGGCTGGAAGGGTCGGCTTGAAGACAGACGCCCGGCTTCCAATGGAGACCCATACAAAGTAGCAGCTGTTATTATAAAAACCGTTAAATCTGCCGATGTATAAACTTTAATCTATCCTGTTCTGCAAGAGCCCTGCACTCCTTTGAATGCGGGGCTTTTGTATATAAAGGATTTTGTACTGTATCAGCAGATATTGAATAGGGAATACCTGCTCAATCTGCTATTTTGAGGGATATTCCCACACAAGACCGGAGCTATGAAGAAAGATGAGATCATAACAGAGCTAAAAAGCAGTAACAAAAATTTTGTTACAGTTGCCGTTTCAGATATCGATGGTATTCTGCGTGCTAAAACGATTTCAAAAAAGAAGTTCATCAAATCACTCGGGAGTTATATCGGTTTTTGTGATGTGATTTTTGGCTGGGATGCAGAAGATAAGTCGTACGAAGGTGCCACAGCTACCGGTTGGCACACCGGCTATCCGGACGGGCAGATAGCTTTGGATCTCAGTTCATTCAGAAAGTGCTCCTGGAATGATGACATGCCAATTATTCTTGCAGATTTTTCTCCTTCAGATAACATTTCGGGGATCTGTCCGCGCAGCTTGCTGAAGAGAGTTGAGGAGAAAGCGAAGGGAATGGGATTCAGGCCCCGGTACTCCTGCGAATTTGAATGGTACAATTTTCAGGAAACACCCGCCTCACTTGCTGAAAAAAAAGGGATCGATCCCGTGCCGATGACACCGGGAATGTTTGGGTATTCTCTGCTTAGGGCATCTCAAAAATCAGATTTTTACAATGATCTTTTGACACACCTTCCAAACTTCGGAATACCACTGGAGGTTCTTCACCTTGAAACCGGTGACGGAGTTTACGAAGCGGCGATCGAACATGCCGATATTCTGGAAGCAGCCGACAGAAGTGTGCTATTTAAAACTGCTGTAAAAGAAATTGCAAGCCGCCATGGAATTACTGCAAGCTTCATGGCAAAATGGAATGTTTCACTTCCCGGCAGCAGCGGACACATCCATCAGAGTTTGTGGGGCGAAGAGATGGAGAGGAACCTGTTTTATGATCCTGCTGATGAGAACAAAATGAGCAGATTGCTGAAGCAGTTTATTGCCGGTCAGTTAACATGCATGCCTGCAATTTTGCCGATGTATGCACCAACGGTGAACAGTTACAAAAGGCTTGTTGAAGGTTCGTGGGCTCCAACATCAGTAAGCTGGGGTATCGATAACCGCACAACAGCACTACGTGTAATCAACGCGGATGAGGGATCAATGCGCCTTGAAACGCGTGTACCGGGAGCAGATGCCAACCCATATCTCTCCATGGCAGCAGCACTTGCATCCGGTTTATTCGGTATTGAAAACGAAATGGAGCTGGATCTGCCCGTTACCAAAGGGAGTGAATACAAAAAGATGAACAAACATCCGCTGGCACAAAATTTAAGCGAAGCTACCGAACGCATGAAATCTTCTGAATTCCCGCCTGCACTTTTTGGCGATACGTTCACGGATCACTTTATCAAAACGCGCGAATGGGAGTGGAAAGAGTTCAATGGAACTGTTACAGATTGGGAAAAGAAACGATACTTAGAAATAATTTAGCACAGTATGACTCACATTGACTTTTTGGGAATTGTACGAGAGGCTGTAGAACATTTTGACAGCAGTAAGAAGATCATCAGTATACACGATATCAGTGCCCAGGTTTCTACCAACCATGTGTACAGAATCAGGCTTCAGGATCATAATATCATCATTGCAAAGCTCTCATACTTTGGTAAGTTCGATCATTTTGTGGAAGATCACACCATAATCAATTCACTCTCAAATAACTTGCCGGCTCCCTATGAGAATGTTCTTGCAAGGTCTCTCTATAAAGGTAACTCACTCTTTATCCATCGCCATAAAACAAAACTTGTGGACATCTGGATTGTGTTTTACCGGCCCATGCGAACTAAAAAGAAACTCCCTAAAAAACTGGATGAAAATCAGCTGGTTAAACTCGCCGGTACGTTTGCACGCTTTCATAAAGCGTGCCATAGTGTAAAAAACACTCTGCCTGACTCATCAAAAACCCAGCAAGTTGACGTAAAATTGCTGCTCGAAAGCCTTGAAACCAAAGAGGGCAAGTATGAGCACCGTATGCATCTCGACTTGATTAAAGAACAGTGCAATCTGTTTCTGGAAAACACTGAAAAATTGGGTGCGCACAAACTGGATGCCATTCCTGTGTTTGTAGACTGGAATATCGGGAATTTTTCTGTCTCTCCCGGTCTTGAACTCTACGCCCGGTGGGATTACGATTGGTTTAGAATGAGCAGCCGGATGATGGATTTCTACTTCTTCAGCCGAATTGTATCGAAAGTGGGAGATCAAACCATATTCAGCTACGAAATAGATCGCTTAATGGAAGACAGGTTTATCATTTTTCTGAAGGCGTATCACGAAATATTTCCGTTTTCTGAGATTGAAATTCGGTTTTTGAAAGAGTCGTACAGGTTCTTTTTGCTCAACTATGTGGTGAAATACGGTCGCTATTTTTTCCATGAACTATTTGCCACACGGCTGCAGCAGGAAGCGTATGATGAGCATTTCCCAAGCATTGAAAAAAAGTTCAATGCCGATAAATTATTAAAAGCTTTAGGATTGTAGGTGTATCATGGATAGTGTTTCATTTCTTTCAGTGGTTAAAGATTACAAGGCAGTTTTTATCGATTCGTACGGTGTACTAAAAAATCATAAAGGTTTAATAGAAGGTGTGCAAAACTCCATCGACTTTATTCGAAAAGAGGAAATTGCACTGCGTGTGCTCACCAATGATGCTTCCCGAAGCCAGGAACAGCAGGCTCGTGAATTTGAAAAGCTGGGTTTACGTGGAATCCAGGAAGAGGAGATCATTACATCGGGTATGCTTGCTCGACAGTTTCTTGAGCTGAAAGTTAAAACCGGTAAAGTTGCTTACCTCGGCACAAAAAATTCGGCTGATTATATCATCCAGAACGGCATGAAACAACTGCCTGTATCTGATGTGGACCTGGAAGAACTTGATGAAATTACAGCATTCGCATTTCTGGATGATGAAGGATTTGATTGGCGAAATGATATTAATAAAGCCGTGAACTTTCTGCGGAGAAAAAATTTGCCTGTTATTGTGGCGAATTCAGACAAATATTATCCTACCTCAAAAAATGATGTAGCTATCGCCATAGGAGGGCTTTCCCGTTTGATCGAATCTATCCTTAATCAAAAATTTATCCGTTTCGGTAAGCCCGATTCCCAGATGTTTATGTATGCATTTGAAGATCTGAACCGTTTCGGGCACTACGAAAAAAGTGATGTTCTGATGGTGGGGGATACACTACACACGGATATTCTTGGTGGTAACAAATTTGGCCTTAAAACACTTCTTGTGCTGTCTGGAAATACGCGTCCGAATAATGTGAATCTTAAAATCAGCTCAACCGGTATTATTCCGGATTTTGTTTCAGACTCTATTCTGTATTAACAGGACTCCGATAGGCGGTGAATTCCCGTAACCAAGTATGAAACTAACTGTGGTGAGATGAATTCTTCAGGCTAAGGTAATCTTTATACCCTAACTATTTAAAGCCATTCGGAGAATTTAATGGTTGGTTCCTAAATTAAATCGATATAAAAGCGCTTTCAAGGTAATTAATTAAGAGATGATGGCTTTTATTTCGTTGAAATAAGCTAATTGCCAAAATTTAATTAATAAAGTTTTTTTAACAGTCTGCACCTCAATATCTTAAGGGATGTTAAAAAAACAGTCGGTTTGGCTGTTTTTGCGTTTAAATTTTCAAAAACTGAACAGAAGAAATGCCCCATACAGTACAACGATACGATGCATTAGCAGCTGCCAGAAGCTGGTCGCCCGTTAGAAACGGTGATTTTAAAATGCAAATCACAGAAATTTTTGGAGAAAATACACTCACGCTGGAAGGCCTGAAGGCCCGACTGCCAAAATCTGCCTGGGCAGAGATGAAAAAAACCATTGTTGAAGGAGCCGAACTGAATATAAAAGTTGCCGACTCCGTAGCACTTGCCATGAAAGAGTGGGCCACAGAAAAAGGAGCTACACATTACACGCACTGGTTCCAGCCACTTACCGGTGCAACAGCCGAGAAACATGATAGTTTTATCACTCCTAATCAGGGTGGTGGAGTGGTTTCTGAATTTTCCGGTAAAGATTTGATTCAGGGTGAGCCCGATGCATCAAGCTTTCCGAGCGGCGGGCTGCGCCCAACGTTTGAAGCCCGTGGCTACACGGCATGGGATCCAACCTCTCCGGTTTTTCTTATTGAAAACCCCAACGGAAAGTATCTCTGTATTCCAACAGCATTTGCTTCCTGGAAGGGAGAAGCATTAGATCATAAAACACCGTTACTTCGCTCGGTTGAAGCTCTTAATGAGCAAGCCATGCGGGCACTTTCACTTTTTGGTGTAAAAACGAAACGGGTTTCCTCTACGGTGGGAGCCGAGCAGGAGTATTTTCTTATCGATCAGGAGTTCTTCTACAGACGCCCTGATCTGATGACAGCCGGGCGAACCCTGGTTGGTGCAAAACCACCGAGAGGGCAGGAGCTTGATGACCACTATTTTGGTTCCATACCGGACAGGGTTCTTTCGTATATGCTGGAAGCAGAGAGGGAGCTTTACAGACTCGGTATTCCTGTAAAAACACGCCATAACGAAGTGGCTCCGGGCCAGTTTGAACTGGCGCCCATTTTTGAGAACTGTAACATTGCAGCAGATCATCAGCAGCTTACGATGATTATTCTGAAAAAAATTGCCAAGAAATATGGCTTTGAATGCTTAATGCATGAAAAACCTTTTGATGGGCTGAATGGAAGCGGCAAGCATCTGAACTGGTCCATAAGTACCAAAGAGGGGATGAATCTGCTTGAACCGGGCGATAGTCCTCACGAAAATATGCAGTTTCTATTCTTCTTTACGGCTGTGTTGAGGGCAGTTTATAAGCACCAGGATTTGCTGAGAGTTTCAATAGCTCATGCCGGAAACGACCATCGCCTCGGAGCGAATGAAGCACCACCGGCCATTATTTCTGCATATATCGGTGAGCAACTCGAAGATATCATCAAGCAGCTGCTAAACGGCGGTCTGAAAAATTCCATTCAGAGCGGCCTACTTGGACTTGGCACACCGGTATTACCGGATCTGCCAAAACATGCAGGTGATCGTAACCGAACATCACCGTTTGCATTTACTGGAAACAAGTTTGAATTCCGTGCTGTTGGCTCAAGCCAGTCTGTATCGTTTCCAACGGTTGTTTTAAATACAATAGTTGCAGAAACTCTCGACGAATTTTGCCACGAGCTTGAGCAAGATCTCGAAAACAAAGGTTTTGAAAAAGCTTTGAAAGATCTGCTTGTTAAAAGTTTGAAAGAGACCCAGAACGTTATTTTTAATGGCGACGGATATTCAGATGACTGGCAAAAAGAGGCCAAAAAGCGTGGTCTCCTCAATTTGAAAACCACTGCGGATGCACTTCCGTACCTTCTTCATAAAAAGAATGTAGAGCTATTCCGTAAGTACAAAGTGCTGAACGAAAAAGAAGTACATTCCCGTTACGAAATCTGGTCGGAGCAGTATGTAACCAACCTTACAATCGAAGTGGATACCACGGAAGCCATTGCCAAAACCATGGTCTATCCAGCAGCCGTTCGATATATAAATGAGCTGGCAGCAGCTGTTCGGGATACCAAAAAACTGGGGCTTAAAAACAGCGGTTCAGCAGATATGCTGAAAACCGTAAACAATGCATTAAATGATCTGGGTAAGGCTCTGGAAAATCTTGCTTCTGTTCAGGCCAAGTTGAAAGGTGAAACGATTGGTGAAAAATGCATGGAGCACAAAGAAAAAGTTATTCCTGCAATGACCAAAGTACGGGATGCTGTTGATTTTCTTGAACGCTATACCGCTGATGATTACTGGCCGTTGCCGGTTTACAGAGAGATGCTCTTTGTGAAATAATTTCAGCATAGACTCTTCAAAAACAAAAGCGGACATAGAGATTATGTCCGCTTTTTTTGTCTTCTTGATGAATAGTGAAGTGCAGATTTATTCAGGCAAAAAAAACCCGCCCGGTTATTCACCGGACGGGCTGCATTTAGGGTCAGTAAGGAAGATTATATGTTAATAACCCGGATTTTGTGTAAGTCTTGGTACACCACCAACACTGCTAAGGTCAATCTGTCGCTGAGGTATCGGGAAATACTCATTCTTATTGGATGAATACCGCCCTTCGTTCAGGTAAGATGTAGGAAAGAATGCACTTTCATAATCCATGAACGAATTGATTGTGTTTTGTGCAGTTCCCCATCTGTTCAGATCAAAGAAACGGTGGCCTTCAAGTGCAAGTTCCAGTTTTCGCTCAAACCGAACGATATCTCTTGCTCGTTGCTGGCTGCCAAGATCGGAGTAAAGTGCAATGTTATAGTTAGGCACTTCATACTCATTCCAATGGTTGATATTGGAAGCAGGGCCACCAAGAAATACGAATGTTGTTCCTGTATCTGTTCGTACTATCCAGCTTCCTGCGGTTGGAGTGAGTGCAAGCATTTCGGCTTCGCTGTTCACTATTTCAAATGCGAACTCTTCATTGAACTCATTTTTGATCCATCCGTTGGTATCAGCAGCTCGCTGTCGCACCCTGTTGATATACATCATAGCCTGATTCAGGCTTCCTGCCTCAATTTCGGCTTCTGCAGCCATCAGCAATACATCAGCAAAGCGGATGATCGGAATATTGTAGGATGTACCAGGTGCCCATTGTGATGCATTGTTCACGTCGGCATCGTCTTTTTGCCACCAGATATGCTTCTTGGATGCGTATGGGCCTGAGTAGGCCTGGTCGCGAATCCAGCGTTCTCCGGGGTGTGGTCCCCAGTCGTGGAATGGAACACCACGACGGCCTACTGTCCAGTCGAGTCGTGGGTCGAGCGGGCCTGAGTGTGGTTCAAACCTTGATGCATTGATTCCCTCTGCTGCATTGAAGTTTGATAAAATACCCATATCCCACTTCACAGTGGTTGCCAGGTGATTATCAACCATGGGGAGACCGTCAACGGTTTGGAATGCATTTACCAGATACTGTGTAGGCTGATAGAAACCGCAGCAACGAAACGGGCTGTTGTACGGATAGTTCAGCATCATACCCGGGTTTGCATTTTGAATGGTACCTGTACCATCGTTGGCTGATGCCTGAATGGCAAATACAGACTCTGCATGATTCTTTTCAACCGGATTGTGAATCTGGTCGAGTCGTACAAGGTCGTACGCCAAACCGTTGGATGTGCGGCCGTTTGGAATGATTACATCATAGAGAGCTTTTGCTTCGCCCCATTTTTGTTGATAGACGTAAGTTTTAGCAAGATACGATGCCGCTGCCCAATTATTAGGCCTGCCAACCTGTGCCTGTACTTCTGGAAGGTTGTCATAACCAAATTTGAAATCGGCTTCGATCATTGGCCAGATTTCCTGATCATTTGGCTGTGGTGTAATCGCATCTGTGTTTTCATCAATCCAGGGCACTCTGTTGTAGAAGCGACGCAGTTCAAAATAGAAGTGACCGCGGATAAACCGAGCTTCACCTTCAATACGTGCTCTGTCTGCTTCAGTAAATACACCTTCTGTAATCGGTACATCAGGCAATACACGTAATACAGCATTTGCCCGTGCGATACCTTCATAAAGGCCGCGCCACTTCAGATTTATAAAACCCGTAGTAGCTGATACATTCATGCCGCCCAGTGTATTCATCTGGGGCTGATCGCCTGCGTCACTTCCTTTGTGGGCTTCTGTACCCATTACACTGCCGTACAACCAGTTAGACGGGCATACAATCCATGCGCCGTCAGTTGGAAGGCCATCGCCCCAACCCTGGTTACCTGTCTGGCTGAGTGCAGCATAGGCGCCGATCAGAAGGGTATTCACTCCATCCCTGTCAGCGAGAACATCCTCACTCAGCGAACCCATAGCCGGGCGGGTGAGGAAATCATCCCCGCAGGCTTTGGTAAACATGCCTGCCGTAAAGAGCAGTACAAGTAGTAGAATTACATTTCTTTGATTTTTCATAATAGACCTCTGTCCATTTAAATTCATTTAAAATCCAAGGTTAATTCCAAACAGGAACTGTCTGGAGGCCGGGTAGGAACCTTCATCCACACCAAAGCTGGTAGTACTTGCGGTGGCAGACTGTGTATTGCCAATCTCAGGGTCCGGACCGGAATATCCTGTTATGGTAAACAGATTCTGAGCCTGTACATACAGCCGCAGGTTGTTGATGCCAAACTGTGAGAGTAAGTCGGGTGAGAATGTATACCCTACTTGTACGGTTCTCAACCGAAGGAATGATCCGTCTTCCACGTAATAGGAGTTTGGAACAAGGTTGGTTGCAGTTGAACCGGCGTTCTCCTGGATTGGTGCGGTGGCATTCAGGTTATCCGGTGTCCATGAATCGTAGAGTGCTGTTTTACTTTTTGCACCCTGGAATGATGGATAGAAATCGGTCCACCATTTAACCTGGTTCCAGATATCGTTGCCTTGAGATCCGTAAATGAACATTGATGCATCAAAGTTTCGATAGTTCATGGATAGATCTAAACCGTAGGTAAAATCGGGGTGTGGATCGCCGAGGCGTGTTCTGTCGTCAGCGGTAATTCTGCCGTCTCCTGTTACATCAGCATATCGGAATCGGCCCGGGGCAGCTTCCTGCTGGTATACACCTCCCGGTGCACTGGCATTTGCTGCATCGATTTCTGCCTGGCTGTTCCAGAACCCTTCAATTTTGTAACCAAAGAAGGTGGATATTGGCCATCCAACCTGATTTCTCACAATTGGGTTACCACCACCAAACCGACGGGTTGTTCCATCGAAGTTTTCAATACCTTCAGCAATTTCTATAACTTCGTTACTGTAAGTTGTGAAGTTCAATGTAGCAGTCATGTTAAAATCATGCCGGAAGCTTTTACGACCGGTCATCGACATGTCGAAACCTGTGTTTCTCACATTCCCTACATTTATAAATGGCTGGGCAGCAAGTCCTGCCTGTGCAGGCAATTCCGGGTTAAACAACAAGTCGCGCACATCATTTCGATAGTAATCGATATCAAACTCGATACTGCCATCAAAAATCATAAGGTTGAACCCAGTGTTTAAACTGTGTACTTCTTCCCACTGTGCTGCCGGGTTACCAATCCGGGTTTGGGAGAATCCCTGGAATATGGATGGCCCACCGTTTAGCGGATAGAATGTTGATAGCTGATTACCGCCAAACAATGTAAATGCGTTTGCAGCTGCTACGTTGAGCTGATTACCCATAACTCCGTAACCGGCTCTGAACTGTAAATTGGTGAGCCAGTCAACATCCTGCATGAACGATTCCTGAGACATCCGCCAGCCAATACTACCGGCAGGGAAGAGGCCATATCGGTTTTCAAGAAACCTGGATGAACCATCACGGCGGAGTGTTGCATTCAGCAGATATCTGTTATCGTAGATATACTCAATACGTCCGAATACAGAGAATAGCGCTGATTCAGCTCTCCAGCTGTAGTTGGTCGGGTCGCCGGCACCTGTTGAAAGGTTCACATAGTAAGGGTTGAACGAGAAGTAGTTTGTACGGGTACCGCCTCGCTCTCTCATTACATCTTCGTTTGCTTCAGTACCAAGTACAACTGAGACGTTATGGATACCTGCCAGCAGATCTGAGTAGGCAAGTGTGTTTGTCCATGTCCAGTTGCGACCTTCCCAAGAACCATCTCCGTAGAGATTTGTTACAGAGTTTTCAGCATTTTCGTATTCCGGAAACTGGAACCAGCTCCAGGAACTTGTCTGATAACTACCACCGAAATTGGTGCGTAACACTACATTTGGAAGTAGTTCGAGCTCTCCGAATACGTTACCGAAAATCCGATTGTTATTGGATCGGTTTTCACTTTGACGCTCGAGTACAGCTACGGGGTTATCTGCATTTCCGAGGGGTGCACCAAAATTCCCCGCGAAGTTACCGGCGATATCGTAAACAGGAATAATTGGCTGCTGACGATACGCCATACCTACTGCAGTTCCTTCGTTCAGTGTTCCCTGTTGTGGATTTTCCCAGATAGAGAGGGATGTATTCTGCCCTACACGTATTCTTTCAGTTAACCTGAAGCTTGTGTTTACACGAAGCGTGTATCTCTCAAGGGAGGTTTGCCGCAGAGTACCTTCCTGGTTGTAGTAATTCATGGATACCATATAGGTTGCATCATCCGTACCACCGCTTATAGCAAGGTTACTATTGGTTGAGTAAGCAGGCCGGAAAATTTCCTGGAACCAGTTGGTACCTGCCTGGTTGGCTTCAGTTATCCTGAAGAAACTACCGAGGTCTGCTGTACTGGTGTAGAAAGGATTCACATAATAATCATCATGATTTACATCTCCACGCATTAGTCCTGCCGGGGCAATATAATCTGGAAGCCTTGGGTTGGCGCCACTTCCATAAAGAGGTGAAGATGGAGTAAGTCCCGAGTTTCGGTAGGCAAGCCACTCAAGCTGTGCATGCTCAAGCGGAGAAGCAATATTCCATGCATTTCCGTGGTGTTTCGGCGTTTCGTATCCAACGTAAGAATCGAAGGTTACGTTAAGTCCCTGTCGGCCTTGTTTGGTTGTAATAATAATTACACCGTTGGATGCTCTTGCTCCATAAATGGAAGCGGCAGAGGCATCTTTGAGAACCTGCAGAGATTCAACATCACGCGGATTGAGGTCTCCAATTCCGGTTGTGGGAACACCATCTACAACATATAGTGGGTTTACATTACCAAAGTTGCCAACACCCCGAATACGTACGGAAGGCTCATCACCCGGCTGTCCCGATTGAGAAACCGTTACACCGGAAACCTGTCCCTGTAGCTGTCGGTTAACGGATGATTCGGCGATTCGCTGCATTTGTGGTACATCAGCCACACTGATTGACCCGGTGAGATCAATTCTTCGTTGAGCGGAGTAGCCCGTTACTACGAGATCTTCGCCTAAAATTGCTGATGGCCTCAGCTGTATATCAAATTCAGTGCGGCCTTCTACATTTATTACAAGTGTTTCATACCCTATGTACGAAAACCGCAACTCTGCGTCGGGTCCCGGTACAGTTAGGCTGAAATTACCGTTCAGGTCGGTTACGGTACCCGAAGAGGTACCAACAATCATAATATTCACTCCAAGAAGAGTTTCACCTGAGAGTCCATCGGTAACGGTTCCCGAAACAGTTAAACTCTGTCCGAAAGCTGTATTAACGACGAAACCCAGCATTAAAATGCACATTCCAATTTTGCGCAAAAATCGGAGAGGCATTTTCCAAAATAAAAGTAAATCGTATAGTAACTTTATCATGGCATACCTTCTGTTGATTTGTGTTTTTTGGTATGACCATCTTCAATTTCCTATAAAAAATTTGTACGATTTAAGGTTTGTCTCATAGTCAGATAATTACAAATGATCCTTACTTTAGAATATGTGTCAGATTGGGATATATAATTGGCAGTTCGATGAGTATTTACCCTGAAACCGGCTACTTCTAATGATACCTTTTGCTTTCTCATAGGGTTTAAATGACTTGGTAGAAATGATGCCATTTAAGATTGAAAATGTGTCTTCCTTCTTCAAAATCTATAAGAAAACAACCCTTGGATGAGTAATGCCTAACATTAGTACAGATTAAGGGAATTGCTACGTTTGAATTAGGGATTTCGATTATGGAGAGATCAGGAAATCCCCGATCATATACCTGTTTTAGCCGATTTCACACCGGTATAACCGAAATCTTTTACATAAACAGAGTTCAATATTGAGCCTGATTTTAGCTGAATTTGTATGCCAATTTCAAAATTTTGATTAAGTTGAGTGAGAGCTTCGGGAATGGGTAAATTTCCTGAAGTTTGAATTCATGAATCTCATCTTAAATGGTATGAATAACTTATCAGGAGCGGCACGAAGAAATCTTACATTAATCATACTGGCAATCATTGCAATTTTTCTGCTTGCAGGTATTTTTTATGCATCCGGATTGCTGAACAAACATGAAATAATCGATCCGGATGCTTCCGATCCTGTGGCTTTACTTTCGCAGGAACTGAAAGAGTATGTTGAAGACTTGAATGATGTGCTGCCCCAAAGGCAGGGACACTACACCTCATTCGACAGTGTGGCTGTTGCACCGGAACAACTATTCTATTTCTACTCGGTTGAAAATCTGGTACTGACTGATCTGAGCGAACAATCTGTCACTGATTCACTACTTGCAGAAGCTGAGAATCGTATTCCATGTACGTTATGGAGGCCGTCTTACATGCAGGGAGTTGAAGTTACATTTACATACTATTCATCATTGGATGGAAAAAAACTTATCGAATTTTCACGATTTCAGGATCAATGCCACTAAAATTCCAGCTCTTCCGTTGAAAACGATGAAACAGATCAATGAATCAGTCAATATTTAGAATTGTAGGGCAATTTTCTCTGTTTTATCTTGCGTTCCCGGCTAAACCTAAGTTCTTAAATTTACATCATCGTTGGTTCTACTATGGCGATACCTTATCAATGGCATACATCGGTTGTTCTCATTTTACTTTTTATAATCGGTTGCAGCAATCAGCCCGATACAAAGTTCCAGCTTATTTCGGCATCACAAACCAATATTACTTTTTCTAATGATGTAGAAAATACACCTGAATTTAATATTCAAAATTACCTCTATTTTTATGATGGCGGCGGTGTTGCGGTAGGAGATATCAACAATAACGGCCTTCCCGACCTTTTTTTTACAGGCAACATGGTGGAAAACAGACTCTATCTGAATAAAGGAGATTTTGAGTTTGAAGACATCACCGAACGCGCAGGCATCATTAATAATGAAGGAAGCTGGTCAACCGGTGTTACTATGGCTGATGTAAATGGCAACGGCTATCTGGATATCTACGTGAGCAGAGTGAACTACCTGACGAAAAGCGGAAGAAATCAGCTTTTTATTAACAATGGTGATGAGACTTTCACAGAACGAGCTGCAGAGTTCGGGCTGGATTTTGAAGGGTATTCAACACAGGCGGCGTTCTTTGATTATAACAACAATGGCCGACTCGATATGTTTTTGCTGAACCACTCGTTCCACGGAGATGATACTTACGGACAGGCAGAGATTTTAAGGCAGCGTCCGCATCCGCGGGCAGGAGACAGGCTTTTTCGGAATGATGGCGATCACTTCACTGATGTAACGGATGAGGCTGGTATTATCAGCAGTGCACTTGGTTATGGCCTTGGAGTTGCCATTACAGATATCAATCAAAACGGATTTGCTGACATCTATGTAGGCAACGATTTTCATGAGGATGATTACTTTTACATCAACAATGGAGATGGCACCTTCACAGAGTCTGTTTATTCGATGTTTGGGCATACAAGCAATTCATCCATGGGCAATGATGTGGGTGATATTAATAACAATGGG
>SLGA01000007.1 GCA_007123985.1 Balneolaceae bacterium
AAGATGCTGGCAAAGTTTATCTACTCAACATTTTCAGATAAAAATATAAAGGCCCTGCCGGCAAGTGTATCCCGTTCTATCGATCCCAATGATATCTCCAATCATATTCGTGAACAGATGGAAGATTCATCTCTTGGAATTTCCACACCACACAAATCCGTTGAGCCTCTCGATGACAAGGAAGATGACGAAGTGGAGCGATTTTTCGGCGACAAAGAGATTCCATCCATCGAAGAAGCTGAAAAGTTTCTAATAGAACAAGCACTCAAACGTTTTGACGGAAACAGACGTAAAGCATCCGAGGCATTGGGTGTGAGCGAACGAACCCTTTACAGAAAGCTTGATCAGTATGGGCTTGAATAAGAAAATTTTGGTGCTGTTTATTTCTCTCCTTATTGGATTGAGTGGATGTATATCGTATAGTTTTACCGGCACATCCATCCCGAGTGATGTTCGAACAATTTACATTCCTTTTTTCCCTGACAGGTCGCAAAGCGGATTGGGTGACCTGAGCGACCGTCTGAACCGGGCACTGGTAAACCGATTTGTAAATCAAAGCCGGTTATCGCTTAATAATGATCAGGATGAAGCAGATGCGTTTGTTGAGGGTGCAATTCAAACCTATGTAAACCGACCTTTTAGTATTGGCGGGGATGAACAAGCAAATCTGAATGAAATCCAAATAACAGTGCGGGCAACATTTCAGTACACGCGTGATGATGAACCGCTGTGGACAAAAAACTTCACCGGAAGTGCCACTTACGATGTACTCGAAAACCCGGTAGATGGTGAAATAGAAGCGGCCGAGTCAGCATTGCAACAAATTTCAAACAATATGTTTAATGATGCAGTGAGCAGTTGGTAAATGCAGTAAACTTTTTTAACATCTTTGAATGGAATTAGAGCATTACCAGATACCGGAATCCTACAAAAGTTACCTCGAAAAGTTTGAGAGCGATCCTGAAGATGCCATATCAAGGCTGAAATCACGAATTGAGAAACGTAATGCCGGTGCTGTTGGGTACTTTTTCCTCGCATGGCTTCACTTTCATAATAACGATAAGGAGAACGCAATTGAAGCAGCTTGGCAGGCAAAGGTTCGCGCACCTGGCAGTCGCTTTATGGAGAGGCTTCACTACTTTTTATCTCATCCCAGAAAATTTGATGCGTGGGTACCGGAAAAAAAACAGGCCGAGTTTAAGCGAAGTATTTACAATCATGAACGCGCCCATCCCATCAGCGATCTCGATAATCTGATTACAAGATTATCATCGGTTGAGCGTAAACGCCTTAATCCAAAAGATCTGGAAAATGATCAGCGGGATCTGAGTGAAAAAAGCTCTGATGTGGATGATATTGTAACGGAAACACTTGCAATAATCCACGAAAAACAGGGGAACTTTCAGGCAGCTATTCAAACTTACGAACGCCTGAGGGGTATCAATCCGTCTAAAGAAGAGCACTATAAAAAACAGATTGATCGACTGTCAGAGTTTCCTGATGATCCAGCCGGTGATGAAGGAATTATTTTATAAATCACAGTTCTAATTTTACAAACGCATTGTTTGCTTTCTCATGGCCAATAGTGGTTGATGGCCCATGCCCCGGATAAACCACAGTATTGTCTGGAAGCACATATAACTTCTCTTTGATGGATGCAGCCAGAAGGTCAAAATTACCCTCATATAAATCTGTTCTGCCAATACTCTCTCTGAAAAGTGCATCCCCGGCAATTAAAATCTGATCCTTCTTGAAATGCAGTGAAACATGATCGGGAGCATGACCGGGTGTATAGAGAACGTCAAACGTAAACGAACCGAGCTGAAAATCTTCTGTCTCCTCAAGCGGCTCCGGAATAAAATCGAAACCGGATGAATTTAACCCGAACATTCTTGCCTGATTTGGAAAGTTTTTCCACAAGTTCAGGTCCGAGTGATTCAGATAGACCGGAACATCATGGTTTTTCAGAACTTTTTCCAATCCCAATACATGGTCCACATGTGCGTGCGTAAGTACAACAGCCAATAGTTTTTTACCTGACTGATCCAGGTGTTCGTGAAACTCTGAATACTCTTTCGGATCAAAAAAACCCGGATCGATCAGAATAGCTTCATCTGTATTTTCGAGCAGAAATGTATTCTCTGAAAACGGACCTACTGTGAAGGTGGCTAACTGCATATGCTGTTTTGTAGTGTGATAAGAAGTTTGTCAGTAAGTTTTACCGATTGGTACGGATATGTTTACATAAACCAACAGAAATAAAAAAAGGATGTAACGAAAAACATTACATCCTTTGAAAAGCTCTTAAATATTGAATTAGCTCTTTTTGTATCGTCTGTTGAACGCGTCGATACGGTCGGCTTTTTTCTGAATTTTTTGATCTTTGTTGTAAAACGGATGGTTTTTTGAATCTACCTCACTCTTGTAGATACCATCTTTTACATCCATGGTACTTCTGGTTTTAATCTCAGTACCATCGCTCATCATAACAGTAATTTCTTTGTAATCGGGATGGATTCCTTTTTTCATTGTCTTTGTGGTGTTATTTAATTTCGTTCCGCTTATGAATACCGGATTTCAGATAGACTTAAAAGATAAGGTTTCAGTAAACCTATTGCAATCACTACCTATGCAATAAAATCATCGTCATCAAAATCGGTCATATTTCCGAGCATACTGCCAAGCATATCGGAGTAGGTCCGGTTATCATCGAGATCATTTTTTCCGATTTTTGAGTTCTGGTGGAGAGCCTCAATCAGCAGATCCATTATTGCATACAAATCTTTGGTATCTTTACAATATGTTTTTGCCAGATCCTTGAGTCCACCAACACTATCGAGCTTTTTTTGATATGTTAAATCGTCAGCCAAATCCGGGACTTCAAGAATATTTCCTTTTTCAAACCAGCCGAGAATCTCTTGATACGGACTCTCTTCATCTCCCTTTCGCTTCATTGGATCAGGAAAAAACTCTTTAAAAACTTTGTTTACAGCTTTTCCGATAATGTGTTTAGCTACATTTACCGCCCCCTCCTGTTCACCTTCGTACACAAGTTCCAATTTTCCTGTAAGTGCCGGAACCATTGCATACAGATCGGTAATTCTGACAGAAGTTTTGTCTGTTGAACTGTACACTGCCCGCCGTTCTGCGGCCGAAATCACCTGTTCCATAGCTGTAATTGTCATCCTTGTGGATACACCGCTCTTCTGGTCGATGTACTCGCTGTCGCGTGCTTCAAATGCTACATATTCAAGAATTTTGCGATAGCTGTCTGGGATATGTATTTCCAGCTCATTTGATCTATCCACCCACGCTTCCTGGGAGGTAATTTTCATGGCTATATCAACCGATTTTGGATAATGTGTGATGATCTGAGAGTCAATTCTGTCTTTTAGCGGAGTAATGATATTTCCGCGATTGGTATAATCTTCGGGATTGGCCGAAAATGCCATAAATACATCAATAGGAATACGAATATTGAAACCGCGGATCTGAATATCTCTTTCCTGCATAATATTTAATAGTGCTACCTGTATTCTTGGTTGCAGGTCGGGAAGTTCGTTGATCACAAAAATCCCCCTGTTTGTTCGGGGAATAAGACCGTAATTGATCACCTCTTCGTCTGAAAGTGCTTTCTTCATGGAAGCTGCCTTTATGGGATCAAGGTCACCAATAAGATCAGATACCGTTGTATCGGGTGTGGCCAGTTTTTCACCGTAGCGCTTCTCTCTCGGCAGCCACGTAATAGGGGTGTCGTCGCCGTGCTGTGCTATCAGATTTTTTGAATAGATGGATATCGGGTTCAGAGGATCATCGTTAATTTCGGAACCCTCAACAACGGGAATGAAGTCGTCTAAAAACGTAACCAACATTCTCAAAATCCGGGTTTTTGCCTGTCCTCTGAGTCCCAGCAAGATTAAATCGTGGCGGGCAAGAATGGCATTCTGAATTTGAGGAATTACTGTTTTATCATACCCCAGTATTCCCGGAAATACGGGCTCATTGGCTTTAATTTTATTGATAAGATTTTTTCTCAGCTCATCTTTGATGGAAACGGATCTCCATCCGCTCTCTTTTAGCCGGCCAAGTGTGGTTATTTTTTGATGCATGTTTTTTTATTTATTTGATGCCATTCAGTTTCTAAACTTATTTGACCGCAGCTTCATTTCGTAATTACGGCATCTTTTAAAAAAACTTTTGTCAGATTCTCCGCTTTAATTTTTGTTTCATTCCACTCTTCGTCTGGTTCGGAATCGCTGGTAATTGCTCCGCCAACAGGGTAAATAACCTTATTATTCTGAACAATTGATGTGCGTATAACTACATTAAAATCAAAATCATCATCTGGTGTAAAATAACCTATGGCACCGGAGTAAATTCCTCTTTTATAGCTTTCGTAATCTTCAATCGCCTGCATCACCTCTATTTTAGGAGCGCCTGTCATCGAGCCCATCGGGAAACACTCTTTAATTATATCCACTACATCGGTTTGTTCATCAGCTTCAGCCAAAATTGTTGAAATTAACTGGTGAACGGTACCAAATGTTTGAATATCAAATAGTTTTTCAACTCTTACTGATCCGGTTTTTGATACTTTTGAGAGATCGTGGCGTACCAGGTCCACAATCATTAAATTTTCGGCGCGATTTTTTTCATTCAGTAACTCACTTTTTCTTTTTTCATCCACTCTTTTATCATCGGAGCGCCCTGCAGTGCCTTTAATCGGTTCAGAAATAATTTGTTGACCTTTCTTTTTCAGAAAACGTTCAGGAGATATCGAGATAACGGCTCCCTCCGCAATCTGTAAAAATGCTCCAAAAGGAACCGGGTTGATTTCACGCATTTTTTGATACAACCCGTACGCAGGCTGATGCCATTCTGCTTGGATTGGGTAACTGTAGTTTAGTTCATAAAAATCACCGGCTTTTATCCGTTCTTTAATTAACCGAACCGTTTCAATATATTCTTTTTTGTTGATGAGCCGCTCTACTGTTCCCTCAACTTTCACCTCACCGGCTGGTAATTCAGTTGTACTTACAACATCCAACACGGGTTTACCAAACTCCTCCACCTCACCATTTTTATAGATGACCAGACTTTCCGGTTCCATAAAAAAAAGATCAGGCAGCTTGTATAACAACTTGTTGGCTGACGAAAGCTTTTCTGTAAAATTTTTCAGATCGTACCCGAAATATCCGAATAACCAGCAATTTCTTTGGTTCCTGAAAGTTTTCAGAGCCTCCCAGGGATTTTCAATAAATGTGTGAATCTCTTCTCCATCAAACATTGTAATCATGTCTGACTGTGCCCTAATCCATCTTTTTGGCGTAATAGCAGCAAACGATCTGCTGGAGGATGGATGTTCATTCATCTGCGATTCAAGCAGAATCATTTCGCTGTTGCTATATTGTGTAGCTATTTGGTCTAGCCATGTTTTACTGCTGCTGAATTTCATGTGCAGATAATAATGATTTATTCTGATTTCTTAACAAGTTTCAATATTTGCCCCGCAGTCTGTACCTTGTTGAACCGGTTAACAAGAATCCCATGTACAAACAACTCTTAAGACCATTACTATTTCGGTTCTCCTCGGATTATGCTCACGAAGCCACCATTAAATTGGCTTCAACCGTGAGTAAAAGTCCATGGATGCTTAAAGCTACCCATTCGTTATTCTCTTACTCAGATCCGGTTCTTGAACAGCATTTTTTCGGCCTTACGTTTCCAAATCCAGTAGGGCTGGCTGCCGGGTTTGATAAAAACGGCACCACTATACCCGTGATGCAAAATCTGGGTTTTGGTTTTGTTGAAATTGGAAGTATCACTGCCAATCCTTCTACAGGAAATCCGAAACCAAGAAGCTTCCGTTTACCCAAGGATAAATCTCTTATCAACAGAATGGGTTTGAACAACGATGGTGTGCAAACGATATCACGCAGATTAAAGAAAGCCAAGGCAGATATTCCTATTGGTGCAAATATCGCAAAAACGCATAATCCATCTATTATAGGTGAAAAGGCGATCCTCGATTATAAAACAAGTTTCGACATTGTAAAACATCTTGCTGATTATGTAACAATTAACATATCCTGCCCAAATACAACCGAGGGAAAAACCTTCGAGGATCCCGACGCACTTGATATGTTACTTTCAGCTCTTGGGATAACAAAGGATGCAAGTTTACCCGCAGTACTGGTAAAGTTTTCGGTTGATTTAAGTAAAGCCCAATTGAAAGAGCTTGTAGAAATTTGCGAAAAACATGCCGTTGACGGTTATGTGGCAACAAATACTTCTTCAAAAAGAGAAAATCTATCCTCATCACAGCGTGTTATCGATCATGCCGGTAGCGGAGGTTTAAGCGGGCAGGCGATAAAACACAAAAGTACTGAACTCATTGAACAGATTTACTCTTTAACCAACGGGCAGAAAAAAATTATCGGGGTTGGAGGAGTTAGCAATACTATAGATGCCATCGAAAAGCTGATGGCCGGGGCCGATCTATTGCAGATTTATACAGGCCTGGTTTACGAAGGTCTCGGTTTGGTGCGAAAAATCAACAGGGAGTTAACCCAATTTTTAAAAAATGCCGGCGTAGACCATATTTACCACATTCGGAAGATCAGAGATCTATAGGAAAGGTCAGATTACATTGTTTGGCAGAATCCCCTTCAAATGCTGTGAACTGCAACAGCTGATCAATAGCATTTTCAATGGATTGCGGAATTCCCGACCGATCCATTTGGCTAACCTGTTCATAATTTCTGATGCTGCCATCCGGTTCTATTGTAAATGTATAAACTACTTCACCGCGCATGGATATGCTCTCCGTCCAGGAGGGGAATGTAATAGATCTCATAAAAGCCGCCATGCCACCCTCGTATTGCATGTTAATTCCAAGTTCTTCACAGGTTTCAATCGCTCCGGCTTCAGCTTCCATTATGGGCACTTCCGATTCTAATTCGGATGACTCAGCATCTTCCGGTTGCTGAGATTCCGGTTTTTGCAACGTTTCTTTAAGAATTAAAACAGATGGCATGACACTGCTTGATGCATAATACTGTTCTATTCTGTTTAGGATTGAACGCGTGGTATCCCAATATGCCCCTTCAAAAGGGAAATACTCTGAAAAATCAGGTTCTGCAAACGAAGAGTCGGCAATGGTTTGCCAAAACCGATGTTCCTCATCTGCGATGGTTGAATCGGCAATCATAACTCTGGATGAGTCCTGCAGCATTTGAAACTCGGTTCTTTTTTGCCGGGTTTCATCCTGCTTTTCAAACCATTCTCTGATTACCTGCTGGTTATCAGTTTCGAAACGTGCGGCACGCATATATTCCTGAGCGGCCTCAAACAGTAGCCGTGCCCGTTGAGAATCACTGCTCCCATTATCTGCAAGAGCAAGCAGGCTTTCCGCACGTTCAACCGGTGGAGTTTCGCTCTCCTTTGATTTTACATCAAAATATTGTTGTTCAATTTTCGGTATATCAACGATTTCAAGCAGGTCTAATTCTACATTGAGGCGATCAGCAATTCTCCGTGTGTAAAGCGATTTCGGGTTCATTGCATACAATCTATCCAGCACCAGTTTTGCTCCCTCCTCGTTATTATTTAGTAACTCAATCTCGGCAATACTATAATACGCCATGGTTACGAGGTGCTCGTTGATGGCACTATCTGTTACTTTTAGATAGTATGTTTTTGCGCTGTCGGGCATATCAAGTGATAGAAAAAATACATTTGCGAGCCTATAGTTGAGATCCTCTATATCCGATTTCATCGCATGTTGCTCCTCCTCCTCAAACGGAACGTCACTTAAGTCAACAGCTGTTGCGAAAAGACCACCACCGGATGATTCCGGTTCCAGCTCAATTGCTTCATCCGATTCATCTCTGATTACAATCTGGTCGAACCTACTGCCGCTTACATCTGCCCTGCGTCGCCAGTTATCGGCCAAAGCGCGATCACCCCATATTCCCTGGAACTGAAGACTTGCATCCTGCAGCATGGCGGGATTATTAATGTTTAAAAAACCGTGAGTAGTCGCTTCGGCTGCTTCAATTATATCCTCTGTTTGCTCAGCTACAATCATCCGGTCACGCTCGCTCTGCATTCGGCTCATCTCTTCTTCAATTTTTTCTTCTTCAATTTTCTGAAGTTCTGCAATTAATGCTTCCAGTTCATCGGGAGGTAAATTAGCAACTCTTAAAAGGCTGTCTTTTTCGGTGATTTGACGTTTGATGTTTGCATACTGCCCAAATGATTCTGCAAGTTCACGAGCATTAAATCCGGTAGGCAAAAGTGCCTGATCTGCACGAACTGTGGCAGCTGAGTCAAAATATGCAGCAGCAAGAGAAAAGCTGCTAAGATTGTCTCTGTAAACTTCTGCGATGCCATAAAATGTACGTGCCATAGTTACCGGAGTTGGGTTTTGGCGCCGGTCTCTGAGTACAAGCTCATAATTTTCTATGGCATCATCCGGCATACCTCTCAGTTGGTAGGTACGCGCTATTTCGTACTGTAGCTCGTTTCTGTATTCAAAAAATTTATCATCACGCTGCATACTTCTGTAGAGATATTCAGCACGCTGATAATTTCCGATTCTGCGAGATACTTCCGCTTCTTTCCGCAGTGCATTGAATTCAATATCGTAGGTGGTTCTGAGTGCCGATATTTGATTGTATGCATACAGTGCCTGGCTGTCATCACCTAATCGCTCATTCACTTGTCCAAGCAGAAAATATGCCCGTGCTTTTTTGTTTCTGTCACTTAGGTTAATTATCGATCGATTCAGATACTCTGAGGCTTCTTGCCAATTTCGCTGAGCTGTATAGAGTTGTGCAAGGATTATATCTACTTCAGCGTGGAGTTCAGGCTCCCAATCTTCAATGAAATCTCTCTCTATTTCAAGAAATCGAATACCTTCATCATAATTCAACATTTCAAGATAGGTTCTGCCCTGCCAAAGAATGGCTTCCTGTTCGAGTGTTCCCTCAGCCAAAGTTTGAAGCTCCTGAAATTTTTCAAGTGCAGAAAAAAATTCAGATCTGTAATAGAAAGATTTTCCAATCAAAAAGATGGCAGGCAGCACATATTTCGATTCTTCATGATTGCGCAGAATTGAACTCCCTCGTTCAATGGCTTGATCAAATTCATCATGACCGGCACTTGTTGGAGGCAGATGAACTCTGATAGGCTGCAAAGCATTTATCTGCGGAACCTGTCTTAGATTTCTCTCAAGGCCAGCATTGTAAAATTGCTGAGCATTATAAAATGTGTTGTAATAGGCCGTGAAATTTTGCCACCCCTGTTTAACAGTAGTACAACCGGCAAACAAAAATAGAATCAAAGCTATGTTAAATAGTCTTTTCACGTTGTTTTAACGCATTTTTTGCGGTCAGCGTATATGTACATAAACTGTTAAATCAGTAAAATACAGAGCACTGATCTCACAGATTTTCAATCGTACTGACCTTAATCATATTTGTACGGCCTCTCTTTGCAAGCGGCATACCGGTTGCAATAATTACCCTGTCGCCTTTATTCACCAAACCATCCTTTACAAGATAATCTTCCATCATTTTAACACTCATATCTGTGTCGAATATTTCATCGAGTCGAACGGATTGCACACCCCACACAAGATTCAACTGCCGGCGAACTATTTTACTTTCAGTAAAAGCGATTATCGGCACACGAGGTCTGAATTTTGCGATTCTTCGTGCAGTATTACCCGAATGTGTAATGGTACTAATGGCTTTTGTATCTACATTATCGGCTATTGTAACACAAGAGTATGCAAGAGATTCGATAACCTGTTTCTCTTTCCAGTCAGGTTTTCGGTACTTCAGGCTGTAATAGATGGATGAACTGTTCTCTTCTACAGATCTGATAATCTTTGACATCGTTTTAACAGCCTCAACGGGATATTTTCCAGCGGCTGTCTCACCTGATAGCATTACTGCATCGGTTCCGTCCATTACGGCATTAGCCACATCCGAACTTTCGGCACGAGTTGCCCTTGGGTTTACAATCATAGAATCGAGCATTTGCGTAGCGGTAATTACCGGTTTGCCGGCTATTCTGCATCGCTCAATTATTTTTTTCTGAACCAGTGGAACCTGTTCACTCGGAATTTCAATTCCAAGATCTCCCCTGGCAACCATAATTCCATCAGCCTCTTCAATAATTTCATCAATTACCGTAACTGCCTCAGGTTTTTCTATTTTTGCAATAATTGCTGCATTGCTTCCTTTAGCACGAATTCGCGAAATCACATCCTGAACATCCCGTGCGGATCGCACGAACGACATTGCCACAAAATCGACACCTATACTAAGTCCAAATTCTAAATCGTCTTTATCCTTTTCTGTGAGTGACGACATTGAAATATCTACATCAGGCAGGTTTACACCTTTACGGGATTTAAGCAGACCGCCTACCACTACTTTCGCAACAAGATCTCTATCATTTTTTTTGATGATTTTTAGCTCCATCAGGCCATCATCAATCAAAATTTGATTTCCTTCAGCTGCATCTTCAGAAAGGTTTGGATAATCAATCGGTATAAGCCCTGCATCACCGATCACATCTTCTGATGTAAGCTTTACAAGGGAGCCCTCTTTAATAACCTGTGCGCCATCTTTCATCTGGCCCACCCTTATTTTTGGCCCTTGCAGATCCATTAATACCGGAATAGAGTATTGATATTTTTTGGCAACTTCCCTTACATATCCAATTGTTTTAGCGTGATCCTCATGAGAACCATGTGAAAAATTAATTCTCACTACATTCATCCCTGCACGATAAAGATCTTCTATTCCTTGAAATGTGTTACTGCTGGGACCTAATGTGCAAACTATTTTTGTTTTGCGCGCACTACTTAGCATAAAACTTTGTTGTTATTGTGTAAATTTTTAAATAGATAATATAAATACTGCTAAAGGTAAGCAATTATCGCACAGTTATGTTGTTATATTATTGGCAAAAATAGCGCAAGCAGTATTTTTAAACACAGTTTTACTTCTCACATGAAATACAGACAGTTATTATTACTTATTCTACTCCCTGTTTTTATTTATAACACCGGCTGTGTGCGCTCTGCAAATCCAGATGTTGAGAGAGGTTCATTCTTCCAATTTCAGGACGGTTTCCCGGAAGTCAGAATGTCATCCATAGGTTTACTAAGTGAAACTGACGAAGCTCTGATCAGTGTTACCACTGACATTGTGGTTGGCAGCCTGATATACTCTACTGAAGACGGTATTCGCAAAGCAAATGTATCTATTGAAATACGAATACTTGAAATCGAAGGTACATTCACCAAAACTGTTCGGAGAGATTTTACGGTTGAATCGGAATTTGAAGGCACCTTTATGGGGCAGGATGTTTTTACGCATGATGAAGTACTGGAAGTAGAGCCCGGAAGATTTGATGTTGTGGTAAATGTGGTTGATCGAACTTCCGGAAAAGCTTCAACAAGACGTGCTGAGGCTGAAATCCCCGATCCGGAAAACCCGGAAATTAATATTACAACCATTCGACTGCTTGGGAAATCTGAAGGAGAGCCCGAAGACCCGTTTTTCCCGATTACAACTTATACGGTATCATCCGGCCTGGATAGTTTAAAGTTCATGTTTCAGGTAACCAACAATGATCTTGATGCTCCGCTCGAAATAAACTCCCGGTTGCTGAAATTCAATGCTGATAGCTCCCCGGCAAGGCCAATGAATTTCAATAATTACAGCCCCTCAACTTTGCCCTATATAGGCGTTGATATGCGTAATCCTGACGTAATTGATGAGATAACCAGGCGACTTGACCAGCCCGGCAGCGTACTCATTGAGTTTAAGTACGAACTTCTTGAATATGGTAATTATCGGTTCGAAACTGAAACATCCGATGAAGATGGTAACAGAGTTTATAAAGCACGCGATTTTTCCATCAAAAGTGAAAACTATCCCGCTATACTATCACCCCGTGAGCTCGCAGAACCACTAATTTATTTAATGGACAGAAGAGATCATGAACGCATGATGGCTATTCAGGATCCCGATTCACTTAAGGAAGCGATTGACCGATTCTGGCTCACAAATATTGGCAACATGAATCAGGCCAAATCGGTGATTAATCTCTACTATGAAAGGGTTGAACAGGCAAATAAACAGTTTACAACGTTTAAAGAGGGCTGGAAAACCGATATGGGAATGATCTATATTCTTTTCGGTCCGCCTTGGTATGTTGACAGGTACCTCAATACAATGGTTTGGTCATATTCGTACGACAGAACTGACCCTCGATATAACTTTACTTTTGAGCGGCCAAACATGAGAAATGAGTTTTTCCCTTTTGATAACTATCTACTACAAAGAAATCAGGGTTATTTCAATGTACAATACAGGCAAATGCAGCTTTGGCTAACCGGCAGTATTCTTAACACAAGGATATAAAAAAACCCGAAGTTGATGTTAAATCACTTTCGGGTTTAGATTTACTGTTACTTTTGTCTGAAAGCTTACTCAGACTTTACAAATGCATCGAAAACCATTAGCAAGTCTTGTGCTACTTCATCTTTTGTACGCCCTTCAATTCTGTGTCTTGGTATCATTGCTTTAATTTCACCATCAACAAAAAAAGCGAAAGAAGGTGATGAAGGCGGATACTCACTAAAATATTCACGCGCTCTCGCAGTGGCTTCTTTATCCTGCCCTGCAAAAACTGTTACAAGATGGTCCGGTTTCGCCTCTGCTTTACTGAGGGCAATATTCAATCCCGGACGTGCATTACCTGCTGCACATCCGCAAACAGAATTTATCGCCATTAACATCGTGCCGCTTGCATAATCTTTCATCGCTTTGTCAACATCTTCGGGTGTCTGCAGTTCTTCCACACCAATCTCTGTGAGCTCTTTTCTCATCCATGAAGTATCAGGACCTACACCAAATCCAAATTGCATAATCGTACATTTATTTTGTTTAAAATTTTCATTCAAATATAACGAAAATAACGCAAAAAAATGACCTTCAGTTCGTTATGTCAGAGTCAAAAAAAAAGGCACTCAACCAGAGTGCCTTTAAAGTACTTATGCTATGTAAAGCAACTTATTTTGCTGCTTTGTAGTTTTCTGCTACCTGTTTCCAATTTGCAACATTCCAGATTGCTTCAAGATAATCGGGTCTGCGGTTTTGGTAATTCAGATAGTAAGCGTGTTCCCATACGTCAACACCAAAGATGGGTGTTAACCCGTGCATATATGGACTATCCTGATTCGCTGTAGCAACAACTTTCAGACCTCCGCTTCCATCTACACAAAGCCAACCCCAGCCTGAACCAAACTGGCCTGCAGCTGCTGATGAGAATTCTTCTTTAAATTTCTCGAAGCTCCCGAAAGTTTTTTTTATGGCATCCGCAAGTTCTCCTTCAGGTGCTCCACCACCACTTGGCGACAGTACCGTCCAGAACAGGTTGTGGTTGGCGTAGCCACCGCCATTATTAATTACAGCTTGTCTTTTGCTTTCTGGTACTTCGTTTATTCGTTTCAATACTTCTTCAACCGGCAGTGATGCAAATTCGTGACCTTCAAGAGCTGCATTCAATTTGTTTGTATATCCCTGGTGATGCTTTCCATGGTGTATTTCCATAGTTTTTGCATCAATATGAGGTTCAAGTGCATCTTTGGAATATGGTAATTCCGGTAATTTGTAAGCCATTTTAATCGGTATTTATGAGTTTAACATTAATCCGCAACACGCTCTTCGTCAACGTGTTACCATTCCTTCGTTTATATACAGTATAATAGGAAATAGAAGACATTCCGTTCCATGTTTTTTGTCAATTCACAGAAAGTTTACAGTTCAGAAGATTTGATGTTGAATTTCCTCTATCTTTAGTGTGCCTGGCGATTTAGTTCAGGAATACATTACCCTTTTAATATTACCAAAAAGAAAATTCCATGAAGTACGATTACGATGTAATCATTATAGGCAGCGGGCCAGCGGGCTTTTCCTGCGCAATGCAAAGTACTAAGTTCGATAAACAGGTTTTGATGATTGAAGCCAGCAGCGAAAATTTAGGGGGTAGCTGGTTACATAAAGGAACCGTTCCAAGTAAAGCTTTGCGCGCAGCTGCACGGCTTATTCAATCGTTTCACTCGCAATTTGGTGATGAAAGAGGCAGAAAACCATTCGAGATTTTTCGAATGGAAGATATTATGGATTATAAGAAGCCCATTCTGGAGGGTAAAAAAAAGAAAGTAAAAGATGACATCATTAAGAATGAAGTCGAAACAGTTCGCGGATGGGGCAGAATTACGGGGGAAAATACCGTTGAGGTTGTTGATAATCTGAATCAGAAAAAAGAGTACACCGCAAAAAACATTCTCATTTCAACCGGCAGCAGCCCTGCCGCACCGAAAAACTTCACGATTGATCATGAAGGCATTCTTGATTACTCCTCGATTCTGGAGCTAACGCACATTCCTCGAAGGCTGATTATAATTGGTGGGGGAATAATATCTATTGAGTTTGCAACGATTTTCTCAGCACTCGGAACAAGAGTAACCATTTTAAACGAACAAAATGAGATTCTTCCTTTTCTTGACAGCGAGATCAAATCTGCCCTCTTAAAGTCCATTAAAAAGAA
>SLGA01000019.1 GCA_007123985.1 Balneolaceae bacterium
CCCTGTCGAAATACAGACGACCCCTACTCTATATGGGTTTCTGAAATTATGCTTCAGCAAACCCGGGTTGATACTGTTATTCCTTACTATCATCGCTTTTTAGGCGCGTTCCCAACCGTTTTTGATCTCGCCCGTGCCGACCAACAACAGGTATTAAAATTGTGGGAAGGGCTTGGATATTATAGCCGCGGCAGAAATCTTCACTACGCTGCAAAGCATGTAGCCGAGAAGTTTAACGGTAAAATTCCAGAAGAATACGATAAAATAATTTCCCTGAAAGGTATTGGACCTTACACGGCTGCCGCAATACTCAGTATCGCCTTTCAAAAAAAGTATGCTGTGGTTGATGGAAACGTAATCAGGGTGATTGCCCGCTATTTCGGTATTGAAGATGATGTAAGAAACAACCGAACTAAAAATGAAGTACAGCAAATAGCTGACTCTTTAATACCTGAAGATGAACCAGGAGATTTCAATCAGGCAATGATGGAACTTGGGGCTACAGTCTGTAAACCACAGCAACCTGAATGCGATTCCTGCCCGTTATCGGTTCACTGTTTTGCATATAACAGTGCCAAAACAGATAAACTTCCCTATAAATCCAAAGCCAAAAAAGTACCTCACCATCAAATTGCGGTGGGCATCATTGTAAATTCAGACAACAAAATTCTTATTGCTCTACGCCCGGAGACGAGTATGCTTGGTGGCCTTTGGGAATTTCCCGGTGGGAAGAAGAAAAAAGAGGAAACACTTCGCGAAACAGTATCACGCGAGCTGAAAGAAGAATTGGGTGTAGATGTTCAGGTTTTTGAGAAATTCAGAGAGCTTAAACATGCATACTCACATTTTAAAATAACACTTCATGCCTACTGGTGTAAAGTTACAAACGGGACACCGGAACCAAAATCGAGTCAGGAAATATGCTGGGTGGATTTGCAACAGATTGATCAATTTCCCTTTCCTAAGGCCAACAAAACCATTATTTCTGCTTTGAAAGAGATAACCGAGCAAAATATGGTGGAGTTTACAACAAAATGACAAATGGTTCACCTCTGAGAAAACGATCGGTACAAACCCTTTTAGAGCTAAAACCTCATCTCGACGAAATCATCACCCGGGTTGAAACTCCTGGCTATATCCCCCACGATCCGGTGCAGTTTATGCATGCATTTGAAGCAAAGAGAGATGCTGAAATAGCGGGGTTTTTTGCCGCAACAATGGCCTGGGGCAGGCGTGATATTGTGATCGCTAAAGTGGATGATCTGCTCAAACGCATGGATTACAAACCAATGGAATTTGTAATGAACTACGATCAAACCGAATTTCAGAAGTTTTCTACATTTAAACACAGAACATTGAAACCTGTTGACATACACGGGATGATACTATCCATGCAGGAAATCTTAAATACATTTTCAGATTTTGAAGAGTTCTGGGCGATGTGTTATCAAAAAGCGCATGATCGTAATCGCCACTATCTCGCTGTTTTTCATGATGAATTTTTCCTGAGAAGCAACGATCTGGCCGAGAGAACAAAAAAACATGTTTCTAATCCCGAAAAAGGAAGCACATGCAAACGACTCTATATGTTTCTGCGATGGGCCATAAGAAAACAGAGTCCTGTTGATACAGGTATCTGGTCGTTCCTGAGTCCATCTGAACTGCTCATTCCATTTGATGTGCATGTGGCAAGGCAAGCCAGAAAATATGGACTTATTTCACGCAGAACGAATGATTTGAAAACCGTTGTGCAGCTTACCGATACATTGAAGATATTGAATCCGGAAGATCCTGCAATCTATGATTATGCACTTTTCGGAATTGGCGCACTCGGGTATGAATTGCCTCGAAAATTTATCCTGAATAAGGTTTAAATATCAGGTTCCATTACCCGAAACTTCAGCGATTCTCCGAAGTGCAAAAATCATGTAACCAGTAACACTTGATGCAAGTCCTTTCACGAAGATAAAAAGAATATACCCCGTTACGAATGCACTGATAATCCTGACCCATCCTAAGAAATCAGTGATTTTGAAATAATTTTTATAGACCCAAATACCGGCTGCTCCAACAATTACTCCGGGAATATTTGTATTCATTGCAGGATCTGTCAACGGTAGCCCTGAAAATGCCCATATTGGAATCAATAAAAGCAAGGGGATAATTGAAGATCCAACCAGGTAGCTGTTTAAAATCAACAGGGTGTAAAATCCTTCTGTGTAATTTCGCAAAAATAGCATGCCAGCAATGGATAGCATAGGCACGAGTAAAATGATGAGTATAAAAGGCAAAAACTGTGTTGAAATTCTTACATCCGTCACAATAATCTGCTCAGAGAGTTGCTGTAGCTGTTCGTTCTCAGTTTCAGGAACTAAATTTGACAGATCTACCTGAAAATTCACGAATAAAGAAGTAAGCAAAATTACAGTAATGGCACCCATCAGCATAAAAATGAGCGGATGCTGATATACCGATTGCTCTGTATGTACGAATGAGTCTGCTACATTTCGCGGTCTTTGATATGTTTCTCCTAATGTACCCAGATATGATTTAATCATTTAAATATTAATTTTATTGAACTTCGATAGTGTGGTGAATACGAACTTTTACAACCATTTGAACTGATTACAGCCATATAATTTTTGATGATGAAACTATTTTTTTCCGAAAAACATTTTTATCTTACAAGTCTATAAAAAATTCAATAAACAAAATTATTTATGATCGGCGTTAACGTAAAAGATTCTGAAAGCATTGACCGTGCAATCAACCGTTTCAAGAAAATGGTAACCCGCTCAAGAATTCTCAATGAATACAAAGAGCGTCAGCAGTACATCAAACCATCTGAACAAAAAAGAGAAGCACTTAAGAAAAGTGTACGCGAGGAAAGAAGAAGACAACGAGATAATTACTAATTCGTTAAAGCCTCAATTCGTTTATAAAAGCTGCGGATTTGTATTCTAAAGTCCAACTGTCCGCAGTTTTAACTTTTGGGGCAACTACTCTTCTTAAACCCATCTTTTCTGCTTCCTTCACCCTTTGTTCAAGAAAAGGGACTTTTCTTACCTCCCCTCCGAGCCCAACTTCACCAAAATAGACCGTATCACGCTTCAAAGATTTATCTTTCAGTGAAGAGATCAGTGCTGATACGACTGCAAAATCGGCTGCAGGATCGGTAACTTTCAGCCCTCCGGCGATATTCAGGTACACATCATTTCCTGCAAAGCTTAACATTGCCCTTTTTTCAAGAACAGCTATAAGCAAAGAGAGTCTTCGTTGATCAAACCCGCTGGCTGTTCGTTGTGGAGTGCTGTAACTGCTCGGTGTTACCAATGCCTGAACTTCCACCAGAATTGGGCGTGTGCCTTCCATTATACACGTGAGCGAATTACCGCTTACATCCAGGTCACTATCCGACATAAAAAGTACAGAGGGATTGGAGACCTCTTCAAGCCCGCCCTCCTTCATTTCAAAAACTCCTACCTCTTGTGCCGGGCCGAATCGATTTTTTACCGTCCTAAGTAAACGATACAGATGGTTTTTATCTCCCTCAAAGTGAAGAACGGTATCAACCATATGTTCGAGTATTCTCGGGCCTGCGATGTCGCCGTCTTTCGTTACATGGCCAATCATCAGGGTGGTTACATTCTCTTTCTTGGCAAGCTGCTGCAGTAGCGCCGAGCACTCTCTTATCTGCTGTACACTTCCGGGCAGGCTGGTTAAATCATTGCTGAACACTGATTGAATGGAATCAATAATCAACAGGTCATATTGATTTTCACGGGCTTTCCGGATGATGTTCCGAACTTCCGTATGCGAACTTATAAAAAGATTTTCCCCCTTTAATCCAATTCGTGAAGCCCTTTGTTTTATTTGAGATCCAGACTCCTCCCCGGCAATGTAAAGAATTTTTTTCTCAGGACAGTTTTTTGCTACCTGCAACATCAATGTACTCTTTCCTATTCCCGGGTCTCCTCCAAGCAGAGAGAAAGAGCCACGAACAAACCCTCCGTTCAAAACACGGTCAAATTCGGTAAGATTTGTGCTGAAGCGATCTGCATCACTGATTTCAATATCTGAAAGTGCAGTTATTTTATGGCTATCATCATCAGTAATTGAAATCTTGTTCTTCTCTTTTCGGGTTTTTTCAACTTTCTGCTCAGAAAACGTATTCCA
>SLGA01000252.1 GCA_007123985.1 Balneolaceae bacterium
GAAAATTTGCAGGAACGGCAAGTTTATCGAAAAAGGGGATGAGTAGCAGGCTGCCTACGGCGATTTCAGCGTACGGCAAATAATTGATGATGAGCGACTTGGCCCAAACAGGAATCCAGTGTACATACGCCACAGATTCGAATAGAGTTGTATTGTCCTGGATTTTTAGAATGCCGGCAAAAATCAGCATTCCGCCCAAAAGGACCCGAAAAAAAACTCGTACGTATGTAATAATTTGTTGCTTCTTCATTTATCAAAAATACGAAAATACCTTTAGTTTAGTATGAATAAAACATGAAGTACGGCTATTTTCGGTACTTAGCAGGCCATTGTTATCTATTTTATTGCGCCTCAACAAGCAATGCGGCTGCCACTCATTAAAAATGCACTCCAATGATTCGTCAATGTTATTTAGCGCTCTTTTCCATATCTTCTGTCTTACTAAAATTCTATTGAATTGTACTCTTACTAATGATCGACAAACCCCGCGATTATTGTGGTATTTTCGGGATTCACGACCATCCCGAAGCCGCACTACTCACCTACTACGGTTTACATGCGCTTCAACACCGTGGACAAGAATCAGCAGGCATAGTATCCACTTATTTTGACGAAAAAAAAGGCCGTTACATCATGCCGATGCACAAAAACTTTGGGCTGGTTCTCTCTGTTTTTGATGATTCAAAAATTTTCAAGCGCGAACTAAAAGGCCGCTCAGCTATAGGCCATAATCGATATTCAACATCGGGCGCTGCAAAAAATCCGGCAAATATCCAGCCGTTCAGGGTTCATTACAGAACCGGAAACCTTGCCATAGGCCATAACGGAAATCTCTCAAATGCCCGTACACTAAGAGAGCGTTTTCGGGATGAAGGTGTGCTTTTTCAGAGCACATCTGACACGGAACTGATTCTGCATTTGATCTCTCACAGCCGTGAAGAGAATCAGATAGATCAGATTTTGGATGCACTCAGCCAGATCGAGGGTGCATACTGCCTGGTAATTCTTACAGATGATAAACTTATCGCTGTTCGCGATCCGAATGGCTTCAGGCCGCTGGCACTTGGTGTTATCGACGGTGCATACACTGTAGCAAGCGAAACATGTGCTTTTGATATCATCGGAGCAGAGTACATTCGTGATGTGGAGCCGGGCGAGGTGTTGGTGATTGATCGTAATGCATTTGATGACGGTGAGATCCAGTCGTATTTTCTGGAACCAAAAGCAGGTACAAAAACAAGCCAGTGTATTTTTGAATATGTCTATTTTTCACGACCCGACAGCAGAATATTTGGTGAAAATGTAGATAAAATCAGAAGAAATCTCGGAAAGCAACTTGCTAAAGAGCATCCTCTAAACGAAGTTATAAAGAGTAAAAAAGGCGATAAACGGCCCATTGTAATTTCTGTGCCCGATTCCAGCAATACCGCGGCGATTGGTTATGCCCACGAAAGCAACAATGCAGGTTTCGATTGTAAATACGATATCGGGCTTATCAGAAACCATTACGTGGGGCGAACATTTATTTCCCCGGGACAGAAATCCCGTGAACAGAAAGTTCGAACTAAGTTTAATACCGTTCGGGGAGTAATAGAAGGCCGTTCGGTTATAATTGTGGATGATTCGATTGTTCGCGGCACTACTTCGCGCCATCTTGTAGAGATGATCCGTGAGGCTAACCCCTCTGAAATTCACTTTCTCGTAAGTTCTCCCCCGATTACTCATCCCTGTTTTTACGGAATGGACTTTCCAAGCACGGATGAACTGATTGCAAATAAATTCAACAGCGATGAGGATGCCATTGCCCGGGAAATCGGGGTGGATAGTGTGAGGTATTTATCGGCCGAAGGGCTGGTAAGTGCTGTAAAAGATGCCAACGATTCCCATCACTCTTACTGCACAGCATGTTTCACAGGCGAATATCCTGTTCCGGTTGATTTTGGTGTAGAGAAAGAAGAAAACGAAATTGTTTAATGGCTTTTCAGAAAGCAACATTCATCACATCCGCACCATCGCTAAATGATTGCCCTGAACCGAGCTTACCCGAAATTTGCTTTGCAGGCAGATCGAATGTTGGAAAGTCCTCTCTGATCAACAGAATAACCAATAAAAAAAGGCTGGCCAGAACCAGTAACACACCGGGTAAAACCCAGCAAATGAATTTCTATGAGATTGACAATGCCTTTTATATTGTGGATCTGCCCGGTTTCGGATTTGCCAAAGTACCCAAAAAAGAGCGTGATCGCTGGGGGCGGGATATTCACGAATATCTCAGTAAACGATCAACCCTGAAATTGATCATGCATCTTGTGGATTCAAGGCACAATCCAACCGCACTGGATGAAGAGTTTTTTTACTGGATGGCATCCAATGAAAAGCCATTTGCAGTATTGCTAACCAAGTCGGATAAATTGTCGAAGAATAAACTGGCTTCGGCAAAAAAGAAGACTGAACAAATCTTAAGTGAGATGAATATTGAAGTGCCTGTAATACCCTGTTCGGCAGACAGTGGTGCAGGAATCGAGAATATTCACTCGCTTATGACCGATTTTTTAGAAACTGAATAATCAAATCAACAGAAAAACAGACATGCCTTACAACGTACTTTTACTTGACAGTGTAGACCCAATTTGCGCTGAAATTTTTGAAAAGAGAGGAATTAAGGCTGATCAGCCGGATAAATTATCACTTGATGATCTGAAAAAAATAATTGGTAATTATGAGGCTATTGTAGTTCGAAGTGCAACCACAGTAGATGCCGATCTTTTGAAGCATGCCGGAGATCTGAGAATCATCGGGCGAGCCGGTGTTGGAGTAGATAATATCGACCTGCCTGCTGCCACAACAAAAGGTGTGTTGGTGATGAATACGCCTGACGGGAATACCATATCAACCGCGGAACACACCTGTGGGATGATATTAGCCCTTGCCCGCAATATTCCTCAGTCGGTTGAACGCGTGAAAAGCGGGGGATGGGACCGCAAAAAGTTTATGGGTACTGAAGTACATGGCAAACGCCTTGGCATTGTTGGCCTCGGTAAAATTGGCTCGGAAGTGGCACTGAGAATGAAGCAGTTTGGCATGGAGCTTTTTGCGTATGATCCGTTCACCACGCAGGAGCATGCCCGAAATCTTGGAGTGGAGCTCGTTGAACTGGATGAACTTCTGGCAACATCCGATTTTCTAACCGTACACACACCACTTACAGAGAAAACACGGGATATGATATCCCTGGAAAATGGTGATAAACTGAAGAAAGGCATTCGCCTTGTGAACTGCGCAAGGGGAGGGATCTACAAAGAGACAGACCTGAAGCCGCTCATTGAGCAGGGCATTGTTGCAGGTGTTGCATTGGATGTTTTCTCAACCGAACCGCTTGATGAAGCACTTCAGGAAGCTCTGAATCACCCCGCTATTATTACAACCCCGCATCTGGGAGCATCAACGGAAGAGGCGCAGGAGAAAGTTGCCGTGCAGATTGCGCAGCAAATTGCCGATGCACTCGAGAATAAGAGCTACAAAGGCAGCCTCAACAGCAAGTCTATTTCGCTGCTTACCAATGATGAAGTGCAGCCCTACGTAGCACTGGCTGAGAAACTGGGCAGGGTATCGGGGCAGATTATGCCGAAAAATGCTACCGACTTCTCTTTCGAATACACCGGAGTTTGCACAAAATATTCTGATGTTCTCACAGATTCCATCCTGAAAGGGATGCTGGCACCCTATATTGATGACTCCGTAAACCTCATCAATGCGCGCCACTATGCCGTTGAACGCGGGTTTAAGCTCAGTGAAACCAACAAGAGCGATGATAAAAACTACAATGACCTGATCACCATAAAACTTGGCGACAGCACGCAGTATGCTCAGATGTCGGCCGCGGTATTTGGCCCCGGTGATTACAGAATCATCGAAATTGACGGATTCGGAATTGAGCTGCGACTTGAGGGTGATATTCTGATGTATCAAAACATCGACAGGCCGGGTATGCTTGCCGCCGTTGCCGGTAAACTGGCCAGCCAGAATATCAACATTGCTGCCCTGAGCCTTGGGCGGGAAGGAAAAGGCACTAATGCCATCACCGCGGTAATTGTTGATAAACAGCTCAACAGCGACGAGCTATCATCCATCACCGAACTCGATGGCGTAAACAACGTGAAGTATATCTC
>SLGA01000303.1 GCA_007123985.1 Balneolaceae bacterium
ACATTCGGCAATCGCACAACCATTGTTGTTTGCGCTATTTCAGCGAACCGAAACAGATATACCACTACTCATAGCAGAAGAAACCTCAACACGCCGAAAAGTGTCCGTTAACGCATTTGGATGGTACAGGTATCAGCAAAGTACCATGGATGATGTACAACAGTTCTACACGCAATTTTTCACAAATCTGTTTTCCTGGGCTTCCACACCACCCGATCTCCGTACACTAACTATCGAACCGGTAAAATCAATATTTACCGAAAATGAAATAATTGAAATACGAGCCGAATTATTTAATGAATTTGGTGAACCGGAGCAAGAAGCGCTTATTGATATAGAAATTTTTGAAAGTGATCATGATGAGCCATTAAACCGATTTCGAATGAATCACATACGAAATCAAAATTATGCTGCTCAGATCGGTAATTATCCTCAGGGACTTTATAGGATAGAAGGAACAGCTGTAAAAAATGACCGTGAAATTGGTACTGCGGAATCGCGAGTGAATATTAGCCAATCTTCGATTGAATTTTTGAATACAAAACGAAATGATGATCTGCTTATATCTCTTGCTGATCTAACCAACGGACTCTTTATTTCGAACGGAGATTACTCAGAGATGAATACGATCCTGCAACAACGCGTTGAACAGGATGAAGTTACGGATTCAAGAGAAGAATCGTTTTATCTCTATCAATCCATACTTTGGTTTTTTATTGTACTTACACTTCTGTCTGGTGAATGGCTCATACGAAGATCTGTATCATTGCCATAAAAAAAACCGATACCTGTAAGGCATCGGTTTTCATTTCACCGCATTTTACGTTCAGTTTTTCTTTGTGATAAGCAGTACAACCAAACCAATAATTACGGCAATACTCACAAGAAAGAGAATAAACATCAGGTTTGAAGTGGGCTGTGCCGCTTCTCCCCAATTACTCACTTTAATGTCGATGGCCGCAATCTCAGACTGAGAGAGAATTTTACCTTCTGTTAGAGCTTCTCCCCATGATGCTTTTACTGTGTTATTCCAGAAGTCCCGGAAGTTTCGATAAGTTGTATAATCTTCATCGTTGTTACTTTCAAGACTAAGCTCATAGGCACCATCCACATAGTTGTTTAGTGCAGTATTGAATGTTTCGGGTGAGGTGAATGGCCCAAGTTGAATATTACTCTGATTAAAAGCAGTAGTTATCGAATCCCATAATCTATTATCCACGGATGCCAGCCAGGCTGCCAATAGATCTTCTACTTCTTGTTTTGCCTGAACTTCCCTTTCAGGATCGAACGTAGTAACAAGCCTGTCGCCAATTCTATTCCAAACATCAGAGAAATAGCCATGTTGAGCACGCATTCCGATGTAATCAGGCGCTTCCAGCCCGGATGATTGGTCTGCCACGCTGATATACTCAGCTACTATAGATTTGATTAAATCAAGCGGATTGTCTTCCAGCCTTTCCGCTGCATCGGCAAGTTCTTCCTGGGTACTTCTGTCCATTGTCTGATATCTCATAAGAAGTTCTTCGAGAAAATTCGACACGAATGTATCTCTCTGCTCCAGGTTTTGTCTGTATTGCCTGATCAGTGCAGCCTGTCGGCTTTCACTGGCTGCTGAACGTTCAATTTGATCTTGCAAATCCTCAGCATCGGCACTCATTTGAGTAATACGATTCCTGAATACCTCCATTTCGGCTGTTAATTCATCAACTCTTTCATTGAGTTGTTCAATTACTGCAGCCCTATCGGCTGATGCCGCTCTGTTCTCCTCAACACGACTTACCATTCTCTCAAATGTTTCGGGGAAAATAGCTGCATTGATAATATTTGAGTGTTCTGCATATCTATCACGCAGAGATGCAATTTCTTGCTCCAGTATTTCGAGTTCTTCCGTTGATACGGCTAATTCCACCCTTTCTGAAAGTTCTGCGAGTTCAGTCCTGAATTCCTGCTGTATTTGATAATCTGATTGTTGTGCAAAAACTGTTGAGCTTGCAACTATAAATAAGATTGCAAAAAGCAGTGTATATGTTTTTAAGTAGATATTCATAACGTTCATTTTATCGTCTTCCGGTTTGATCAAGATTATAAGTTTGTCCGGTAGCACGGTCTACCAGTTCAATGTATCTGTCTCGCTGGTTAAAAGCCGGATCGCCGATTCCCTCACTGGAAATTTCGATGATCTCTTTCTTTTTGAGTTCATTTTCGCCGGGTTTAAATACGTATACATTATTAAAGCCTTTTGCAGTTAGAAAGTAATAGCCGGCCCGATTCCTGATAAGTCGCACTTCATCAGCTGATTGTATTCCCTCCTGTTCAAGTACCTTAGCGATTGAAAATTTTATTGCAAATCGCTGATCA
Organism: Balneolaceae bacterium; assembly: GCA_007123985.1. Classification (GTDB taxonomy): domain Bacteria; phylum Bacteroidota; class Rhodothermia; order Balneolales; family Balneolaceae; genus Rhodohalobacter. The sequence continues at coordinate 2,359 of SLGA01000303.1, forward strand.
TGAATTACCTGATCTGCATCAGGTGTGAGAACACTTTCAATGGGTTGTGAGTAGTCTACATCTTGGATAACCATTGAAGATCCGCAACCTACAGCCGTAAAAAGAAGCGCTGCAATTACAGATAACGTAGTTAGATATTTCGTTAACATAGTTGTTTTATCTGGTTTAGGTTCACTTAGTATAAAGTTATTGAGGTAAAAATTGTTCCGTTTTACCGCAATCGTTTGAAATTCAGCATCTTATTATCATAATAACGAATTAATAAATCATTATTTTAAACTTCACTACCATAGAAACAGCAGTAATAGGATGAGTAAAATATTTGAGGATCTTCAGACACACCAAAAGTATATGTTGATGGCATTTCACCAGGCTGAATTAGCTTATGACGCAGGCGAGGTTCCTGTAGGGGCTGTGGTAGTTTATGAAGGGCGAGTAATAGGGAAAGGGTACAACCAGGTTGAGATGCTGAATGATCCTACAGCCCACGCAGAAATGTTAGCGATTTCATCTGCTTGTGCAACACTAAATCAAAAATATCTGTCGAAATGCACACTTTATGTTACTCTTGAACCGTGTCCAATGTGTTCAGGTGCTATTGTATGGTCCAAAATTGGTCGTGTTGTTTTCGGGGCAATGGATGAAAAATCTGGGGCTTGCGGAACAGTTTTCAACATTGCGGATTCCAAAAGTTTAAATCATCGGCCCGAGATTATTCAAGGAATTATGGAAAGTGACGCTGAATACCTCTTAAAAAAGTTCTTCTCAGAAAAAAGAGGTTAATTTTTTTGATGGGATGTTAGCCCTTCGTATTCAATAGAATGCCATGCCGAATACCACCGGTTGAGACAATGATTTCAGATTTACTGAAATGAGTCATAATCTCGTCCATGATGAGTAACCCTGCTAAAATAACCTCTCCCCTGCCTGTTAGAAATTTGGGATACATTGCCTCAATTTCATCTGGTTGCATTTCTGAAAATTTTGAAATGAACGCACGAATTACAGCCTGATCAATTTTTGCACCATTCAACACGTTTGAATCATAATTTCTCATCCCAAAATGAATAGCAGCAACAGAAGTAACCGTACCGGCCACACCAATCAGATTGAATGTTTTTTGTATCCGGATATTCTCGGTAAGAAGATTCCGGACAGAGTTTCTGAGTTGAACTAACGAGTTTTCAGCAGGCGGATATTTTTTGATAAATCGCTCTGTAAACCGAACACTTCCCATATCGATAGAAACAGATTCCGTCAATTTGCCCCCTTCACCAAAAGCAAGTTCCGTACTGCCACCACCTATATCAAACACAAGATTTTTCGATCTTTTCAGATCAGGCAGAACAGATAGTGCTCCTTTGTAGGTTGTTTGAGCTTCCTGATTGCCGCTTAGTAGTTGAATATTCCAATCGGTTTCTTGTGCTATCAATTTGATGAATTCATCTCTGTTTGATGCATCTCTTACAGCACTTGTAGCTGTAACTACGGTTTTTTTTATAGTGGATGGATAATTTTCTGACAGAAACGCCTTGTACCGTAGTAGCACATTAAGTACACGCTGCTGACTCTCTTTGTCTAGAGTTTTCTTTTTATCAACCCCTTTACCCAACCTGGGAACGGATTCCATTTCATTCAAAACGGTGATTTTTCTGTTGGCAATATCTGCAACGAGCAGCAGTACAGAGTTTGTTCCAATATCAATGGACGCTTCAATCATGCAGAGTTCTTAATTAATTGAAACAGAATCCACTCTTCTTCTTGCTGAAGATCTGTAATTTGAACAGGCATTGACGCAAGTTTCTCTCTGATGATCTCCTCATCCGTATCCAGCAGGCCGGTAATGAGTATTGTTCCACCGGGTATCGTTTTTTCAACAAGAAATGGTATGATTTCGAGAATCACATTTCGGTTAATATTTGCCAGGGTAACATCAAAAATTTCATCAGGCTTAATCTGCTCAATTCCACCAAATCGAATTACCACATTATCCTGAACTTGATTTATTACTGCATTTTCAAACGCATTTTCTTTGCTCCATGGATCTATATCGAACCCAATTGCCGATTTTGCTCCAAGTTTTATAGATGCAATTGCAAGGATACCCGTTCCGGTTCCTGCATCCATTACCTGTTTATCATCGAAATGAACCGAATTCAATTGTCTCAAAATAAGTCTTGTAGTAGCGTGATAACCCGTTCCAAACGCCATCTTAGGATCTATTTCAAGCAAAATTTCATCATCAGCTGGTTCTTGTAAAGCCCACGTAGGTTTTACAAGGAATTTACCAATATTTTGCGGCTGAATGGTTCTTTCCCAAGTCTCATTCCAATTTTGATCTTCAACTTCCTCAAGCTCCGAGAATGATGCCTCCGGATAGTGAGTAATCAGTTGTTCAATCAGTTCGCGGTGAGAATCATTGAATCTCGATTTTTCCACATAGGCGATCAGCTTATCATCAAATTGTTCGAAACCGTAAAAATCGATATCCATCAACTCTGCAATTACAATTTCGTGCAGATCATCAATCAGATTAAATTCAAACTTCAGATAATTCATTTAGGCACCCTGTTATAGATTAATTCCAGCACAACATCACCAACAGCCTGCAGCACATCTTTATCTATAATTTCCATGTTATCACTTTGGGTGTGCCAGTATGGGGGAAACTGAACATTCCCAAGCGCATCTACTCTGTGATGGATGATGTTAATCATTGGGATACCGGTGAGCTGTTCAACGATAATGTGATCATCTGCAATTCTTCCTCCAAGCTGATCTACAAAAAGATCACCGTAACCAAATTCAGCACCTATCGACCAAATTTCATCAACAAGAGATGGTGCAAACTGCATGGAAAATCCCTCTTTTGGAAAACGTGCATTTTTTCCGCCAACCATATCAAGTAAAATTCCAAATCGGGGATTATACCCTTGAACAGGAGGATTATTTCCCCAATATCGTGAACCAAGAAAATAGTGATCAATGTCTGACGTTTCACCGTAATCTTCCCCATCGAACAGAATAATATCTACTCCGATTGGTAAGGGGTATTCAGCAAAAATATTGGCAAATTCCATCAATACTCCCACACCGCTGCCACCATCATCTGCACCTAAAATAGGGCTATCAGGATCATCTGGATCTTCTTCTGCCCGGGGACGTGAATCCCAGTGCGCAGCAAGTAAAATTCTGTCCTGATGTTCGGTTCCGAATGAAGCAATGAGATTGTAAAGATTAAGGGTATCGCCATAGACCACCTGCTGAAACGATTGTACATACACGGAGTTGTTCCCGGCTGTTTCACGAAAGTGCCGGTTAAAGTACTGAATTGCTTCCCGATGGGCTTCCGTATTTGGCACCCGCGGCCCGAAATTTACCTGTTCTTCAATATATTGGTACGCCTTTTCAGCAGAAAAATCAGGTACAAATCGTCCCTGTTCGCTGAATTCAAGAGCATCTTCACTTCGGCAGCTAATAATAATCATGAACATGGATAAAATGATTGCAGAGAAGAAGTAGTTTTTCATCGAATAGGATTTTATCACTTAGACTATTTGAATTTCCGTAAGCGGAAAATAAAGATTTTATTAATCAGAACGATGAACAATTGTAGCAGAGGACTGGGCAACCGGGAGTACAATGGTATCGAGTATATTTACATGCGGCGGGCGATTGGCAACAAAAAAGATGATTTCTGCGATATCTTCTGCTGAAAGTGGTTTCAGATTTCTGTAAACATTCTCGGCTTTTTTCTTGTCGCCATGAAATCGTACTTCACTAAACTCGGTATCAACCAGACCGGGAGAAACAGAGCTTACTCTGATGTTGGTACCGCTGAGATCCATTTTTGCAGCCTGTGTGATAGCCTTAACTGCATGCTTGGTGGCACAGTAAACCGAACCACCGGGATAAGCTTCATGACCGGCAATTGAGCCAATATTTATGATATGTCCTTCCCCATTCTGTTTCATTTGTTCAGATACAAAACGGGTCATATTCAGAAGTCCTTTGATATTCGTATCGATCATCGCATCCCAGTCATCAAAATCAGCGGCTTGAATAGGATCCAGACCGGAAGCAAGTCCGGCATTATTCAGCAGGATATCTACCGGTTTTTTAATTGTATCAACACATTTTTTACACGCTTCTCTGTCGCGTACATCAAAAGAGTGGTACTGAACCGAAACCGAAAATTCTTGGATAAGGAAATCTGAAAGGGATTCAAGCTTGTTTTTTCTCCTCCCGGTAATGATAAGATCTGCACCGTATTCTGCAAATATGTTTGCAGTAGCTGCCCCAATACCCGAGGTAGCACCGGTAATCAATACCGTCTTGTTTTTTACCCGGTTCAAATCAACATGAAGTTAGGTGTTAAACGTGTAACTTCTCTATACGCCTTGCAGCTCGAAGAATATCTGATTCTCTAAAGGCATTACCCATAAATTGTATGCCTACCGGCAAGCCGTTTGAATGAGTACCCGCTGGTACACTGATTCCGCAAATACCTGCAAGATTTGCGGAAATTGTATATACATCATTTAGGTACATCTGCAGCGGATCATTCATGTTCTCACCAAGCTTAAAAGCTGTTGTTGGGGCTGTAGGAGAAACAATTACATCTACTTTTTTGAATGCTTCAGTGAAATCGTTTTTAATTAAACGCCTTACTTTTTGTGCTTTGGCATAATAGGCATCATAATAACCGGCACTGAGAACGTATGTACCGAGTAAAATCCGCCTTTTAACTTCAGTTCCAAAACCTTCCGTTCTTGATTTCTTATAAAGGCGTATAAGCTGAGAATCAACACGGCTCATAGCCTGTTCAATTTCAGCGACTGATTTACCTTTCAACGCATTTTTAATTTCAGCGCGTTCTGCTGAAAGTTCTTCTTCAACTTTTTTGTGATCTGCTCTGTGACCATATCGAATTCCATCAAACCTGGCGAGATTGCTTGAAGCTTCCGCGGTTGCTAAAATGTAATATGTAGCAATACCATATTTCATGTGAGGCAATTTAACGGGAACCAGTTTTACGCCATTACTTTCAAGGGCTTTCAGCTGATCTTGGATTATATTCCTGACTTCTTCATCTAATCCCTCTCCAAAATATTCTTCCGGCACTCCAACTCTAAGAGTATCGTTATCCGTATCCATTTCAGCCAGATAATCATCAACCTGCTTATCGGATGATGAATTATCCATTGGGTCGTGCCCTGATATATGCTTAAGCATAATAGCAGCATCCGTAACATTTTTTGCAAACGGGCCGATGCAATCGAATGATGATGCGTACGCCACAAGTCCATAGCGCGATACTCTGCTGTATGTTGGTTTTAATCCCACTACACCGCAATAAGATGCCGGCTGACGAATAGAGCCACCTGTGTCTGAGCCCATAGAGACATCGCACATATCAGCGGCTACCACAGCAGCGCTTCCACCGCTCGAGCCACCGGTTACATACTCTGTATTCACAGGATTTTTTGATGGTCCATATACAGAATTCTCAGTAGACGATCCCATTGCAAATTCATCCATGTTGGCACGTCCAATGAGAAGAGCGTCTTCTTCGCGAAGTTTTTTTATTACAGTGGCTTCATAAACACTTTCAAAATTGTGAAGAATGTGGCTTGCGCAGGTAACTTTCTTACCTTTTTCGCAGATTACATCCTTTACACCAACAATGGTACCGGCAAGGGAACCTGCGGCACCATTGTCTATTTTTTTCTGTATTGACGCTGCCTGCTTTTGAACATCAGCTTCATCAACATCAATAAAAGCGTTTATCTCCGGGTTTCGGGATCTGATGGTTTCAAGATATCCTTCTGCTAATTCATGAAGAGATACCTTCCCGGATGTAAGTTGCTCCCGAACTGCGAGCAAATTTTTCATTTAGAGTGGCCGGTTATTTTTCAGTTGTCTCTTTTTCTTTGACTTTAGTTGCTTCTTCTATGTCAGATTTACCTTTATCAATTTCTTTTTTGATATCGTCAGAAGCTTTACGAAACTCATTGATACCCTGTCCGATACCTCGAGCCAACTCGGGGATTCTCTTCGCTCCAAAAAGAAGGAGGATTACGAGAACGATAATAACCATTTCAAAACCGCCTGGCATGCTCATACAATAAACCTAATTGATTTGAATTATAATTGTGAATATGACTGAAGATAAAAAATATTTGGTTCACCTATTAGAGGAGTTAAAAAAAAATGTTGTAATTTCGTGCGGTTTTATTTGCATTACTGCTCAAGAACTGTTTAATACTAACAAAGAAATATTTTTATTCAACGACTTAATTAAATAGAAACCTATGATTTGGACAGTAGAATTAGCCGCTGCGCTCGATGAAGCACCATTCCCGGCAACAAGAGAAGAACTAATTGAGTGGGCTGAAAGAAATGGCCTGCCGCAACAAGCTATTAATAATCTTTATGAACTCGATGAAATCGAAGAGGGAGAAGAGACCATATATGAAGGCATAGAAGATATTTGGCCGGATTACATTCGAAAAGAAGACTTTTTCCATGGTGAAGAAGACGAAGGATTTGATTACGACGATGTTTAATCAGAACTTATTCTAAATGTACTTCTGATCGAAAGAGATCGTTAAGAAGGCAGGATCTATTGAGACGAATTTTTACTGAAAATGATCTGATTTGTGATAAAATACTTTCTGCCTTTTCTCTTTTTAATTGCCATAGTATTCGTTAACGAGCCGTTATCCGCTCAACAGAGTGAAGAACTTACCGCGGAGGAAATTACGGATAGTGATGAATCTGGTGTAATACGTCGTTTGCGATTTACTGGAAACAGAAATGTATCCAACAGCGCACTCACTACACTTGTGCGAACTCGTACCAACCGCGAATTTTTGGGTATCAGAAGATTTACACCCTGGTATTACATTTGGCAAGTGTTTGGTGTGGGAGAGTCGCCAAGTTTACTCGATCGCGAGGTGGTTGCAAACGATATAGAGAGAATTAAGCTCTACTACGAAAACCTTGGCTTCTTCGAAGTTGAAGTTGATACAAGCATTATCGAGTTCAGAGATAACAGGTATGAGGTATCTTTTTTAGTCAGAGAAGGTGCCCAATCATCCATTCGATCGGTATCCTACACGGGAATTCCCGAATTTGAGCAAGAGAATTTACTCAGAAACTTCTACCGCAACAGTGTCTTCTCCGGGCGTATGCTCAATGATTCAACCTTCTCTTACAACAGCCAGTACAGGGCGCAGGAGCTTCGGGAAGAGCAAACACGCATCATTAACTTTCTGAAAGATCAAGGCTATGCATCCGTAGTAAGGGATTCTGTGCGTGCCCTACTAAGGAGGGATGATGATACACCCACCACACTCGATGTTCTCTTTACGGTTCGCCCCGGAGATATTTATACATTTGGAGATGTAAATATCAATCTTGCAGGCCCGGAAGGCGGTAATAATTTTGATGAATCTGAAACCAAAGAAGGTCCACCCTTTGCAAATGAAGGTTACTCCATAAGAATGCAAAAGCAGGATGCGGCACAAACAAAATTTGAACTTCTTACAGAGCAAATTCAATTTATGCCGGGTGATACGTTTGATCAATCCGCATATTTACGAACGATTAACTCATTTCAAAACCTTGGAAATATCTTAATCAACAGATTTGGATTAAGTGAAGACAGTTCACTCCCCGATTATTCAGAATCGGTTATTCCTGTCTATATTGATTTGCAAACCATTCCAAAACACTCTTTACGGGCTGAATTTTTTGGTATGCGACGATACGGATTCGGTACAGGAGCAGGAGCAAATTACAACAACAACAATCTGTTTGGAATGGCTGAGAATTTTAGTCTCGGTGTAAACACGAGTTTTGAATTTGTATCGTCCCGAGTGATTGGAGAAATTGCTCCGCGCGACGATACTGGCAGGAGAACATCATCTGGAGCTGCACTGTTTCAAAGTTATGAGGTACGGGCTGAGTATTCAGTGCCAAGGCTTAATTTTCCTTTTGTATTTTTGAGTAACAGCCGCTTTATAGAAAGTGCCCGAACCCGTTATACTTTAACCTATAGCCAGTCAAACCAGTTATTTTTCGATATCAATTCTGATATACGCTTTAATCTGAGATATGAATTCAGGCACTCAAACAGGTACACCAGTTTATTTGATTTGATTGAGCTTGATATCGTTGATACCAACCCATCCGCCCAGTTCAGGGAAAATCTTATCAATGAATTTGGTGAAGGTTCTTTTGAATTTCTTCGCATTGAGCAGGATTTCAACCCTCAGTTTTCATCCATTATTCGCTACAGTTTTCGAAGCCAGAATACCCATCTTATAAAACGAAATTTTGGTCATTTTGCTGAATTTTCACTATCGTTTGCAGGTAATATCCCCTATACAATAGACCGTTACATAAGCACACCCGGCGAAATTGAAGGTTCTCTTCCCTCTCCTTTTGGATTATCCACTAATGATCTTTCCTACAGCAGATTCATAAAATTTTCATCCGATTATCGCAGATACATACCTGTTACTCAAAACTCAGTGTTTGCTTTCAGAGCTTTTGGGGGTATTGCCCAGCCCATTGGTGATAGTGAAACTATTCCACTGAACAGACGATTTTTTGCCGGAGGAAGTAACGATATTCGCGGTTGGAATCCGTTCAGGCTGGGGCCGGGTGGTATCAGCCCTGATGACTTGAGCATTCCTGGTGGAGAGATTAAACTGGCACTTTTTAAAGAGTACAGAACCATTTTTTTGAGAGATGTTTTTAATGCTCAGTGGTTTTTAGCTTGGCATACCGATGCGGGCAATGTATGGTATGGCCCAAGAAATACCTTCCGTGATGAGGATGATGTTGAATTGCTCAGGGATGGTAAATTTTTCTTTGATTCATTTTATAAGCAAATAGCCGTAGGTTCCGGATTAGGCTTGCGTCTTGACTGGGAATTTTTGGTATTTCGATTCGATTTGACTTATCGAATTCATGACATTCAGGAAGGTTGGTTAAACAACAGACTTCCCTATTTTAGCTTTGGTATCGGGCATTCATTCTAACGCGATAAATTATGTTCACAAAAAATGATCTAAAAAAACTAAAAAGCCAGGGAAGTATTGTTTTTAACTCTAAACTTCTCTCAAATCTCAGTCCGCTTGAACGGTATGAACTATTACAGCTTTGCCACAGACGGAAATATAAAGAAGGTGAATTTATCTATTACCAGAACGATCCGGGTACAGGTATGTATTTTATCGAAGAAGGAAGCGTAAAGCTATCTGTTACAGCGAGTAAAGATAGCGAAGATCGAAAGTTTGAAATCGATATTCAAGCACCCTCAGAGTTTGGAACCATGAGTATTGGGTACGAAATCCAGAGACTATCATCAGCGCAATGTCTCACAGATTGCACGCTTCTTGGTTTCTTTAAACCAGATTTTGAAACTCTCAAGAAACGTCATCCTGAAACGGCTGTAAAATTTTTGGAATCTGTATCTACGCAGGTCATGAAACAGCTTGAACAGACAATGAAAAAACTAACCGAAAGTATTGGAGTTGATACTGCATTCAGCATCTTGCTGGAATCACAATATCAAACAGATTAAATAACGAATTGAATGGCAGTTAAAAAAGGGCAAATCGTTGAACTTGAAATTGAATCAACTGCTTTTAAAGGCAAGGGTGTTGGCAAAATTGACGGACAGACTGTGTTTATATCTGGAGTTGCTCCTGGTGATAAGGTAGAAGGCCGTATCATAAAAAAGAAGAAAAAGTATCTCGAGGCGAAGCGATTACAAATTATTGAGCCCTCCCCTCTTCGGATTGAGCCAAAATGCGGCCACGCCGACGTTTGCGGTGGCTGTACATGGCAACATCTTTCATACAGACATCAGCTGGAAATTAAGGAGCAACACGTTCGCGACCATATTGAAAGGATCGCAGGTCTGGATCTCGATTTAGTAGAGCCTATACTTGGTTGTGAAAACGAGTTTTATTACCGAAACAAAATGGAGTACAGTTTCGGAACCAAACGTTGGCTTACAGATGCCGAAATTAATGCCGATGAGTTTGTTGATGACTCGGGCTTTTCTGCCGGTCTGCATGCACCGGGCAGATTTGATAAAATTCTAAATCTGAAGGAGTGCCATCTGCAGCCCGAATTCTCGTACCAGATTTTAGATTTTGTAAGAAATTTCTGTAATCAAAACGGAATTCCTGCATTTGATACGTTCAAAAGAGATGGATTTATGAGGCACCTTGTCATCCGAAATTCTCACTATACAGATGATCTGATGGTTAATCTCGTCACATTTAAAGATGATCCTGAAATTATCGGAAAACTGGCTGATCAACTGCTTACTGAATTCCCAATAATTACCACCGTTGTGAATAATGTGAATGATCAACCCAATCCAACAGCTGTGGGGAGATATGAGAATGTAATTTTTGGGCCCGGCTATATTGTAGATCGCATCGGTAAACACGCGTTCAAAATACACGCTAATGCGTTCTTTCAGACAAATACCAAACAGGCAGAAAAACTCTATTCAGTTGCAAAAGAGTTTGCTCAGATTAATGCCAACAGTCTCCTGTTCGATCTCTATTGCGGTGTTGGTACACTTTCCCTTTTCATGGCTGATAAGGCCCGAAAAGTTTTAGGAATTGAACTTGTGGATGTTGCTGTTAAAAATGCACGATATAATGCAGATGAAAATGGTGTAACAAACACCGAATTTGTGCTGGGCGATATGAAAGATACGTTTAATGACGATTTTCTCTCTAAGCATGGCTTACCGGATTGCATAATTACAGATCCACCTCGATCCGGTATGCATCCGGATGTTGTAACCATGTTTACGAAACTTGATGTTCCCAGAATTGTCTATGTGAGCTGCAATCCGTCAACAATGGCAAGAGATTTGAATATTTTGAAAGAGTTTTATGATATTGAACGGATCCAGCCTGTTGATATGTTTCCCCAAACATATCATATAGAAGCGGTTGCAAAACTCAATCGGAAATAGCGCTTCTCTGAGAAAATCAGGATTTGTTTATGAAAAAAGCCGTAATTATTGGAGCGGGTATAGGCGGATTATCATCCGCAGCATTACTGGCAAACAAAGGTTTTAATGTTACTGTTCTTGAAAAAAACGGATCTGTTGGCGGTAAGATGAATCAAATCGAAACCGCCGGTTATAGATTCGATACAGGCCCCTCTCTTCTAACAATGCCCTTTCTGATTGAAAAACTATTTGAAATGTGCGGTGAAAACTTGTCGGATTATCTGCAATTTGTTGAGCTGGATCCCCTTTGCAGGTATTTTTATCCGGATGGAATTGTATTTGATAATTTTCTAGATCGGGAAAAAACAGAAGAACAAATTCACGCTTTTGCTCCCGGCGATGTTGGAAACTACTCTAAATTTCTCGATCGATCACATCAACTGTATAATCGTACAGCGGATGCATTTCTTTTCAATCCACTTTACTCTGTTCAGGACTTTCTAAAAGTAAATCCATTTAAATTTCTGGATATAGATGCATTTTCTACCGTTTCCGATAAGGTGGATGGCTATGTAACGTCTGATTATTTACGCCGGTTTTTCAAAAGATTTACAACCTACAACGGATCATCTCCTTATCGTGCACCGGCCACGCTAAATGTCATTCCCCATGTGGAATTGAATCAGGGTGGTTATTATGTGAAAGGTGGTATGTTTAAAATTGCTGAAGCATTACGACAACTTGTAATTTCTAAGGGTGTGGAAATCGAATTTCGGTCAGAAGTAGATAAGATCGATGTGCAGGGGAAGCAGGTAACGGGAGTATACCTGACTGATGGTACTCATGTGTCTTGTGATCTTCTTTTTTCAAACTCTGATGCCACTGAAACAATTGTAAAGCTTCTGCCAAAATTTTCCATTTCTGATCGAAAAAAACAAAAACAAAAAAATATCGAGCCTTCCTGCTCGGGATTTGTTTTACTTTTGGGGTGTAATAACAGATGGAAAGAATTAAAACATCACAACATTTTCTTCTCAACCAATTATCAGAAAGAGTTTGAAGATATTTTTGAAAATAAAAAGCTCCCCGGTGATCCAACAATCTATATAGCTAATACTTCCTATTCAGATTCTGATCATGCACCGCCAAATACATCCAATCTTTTTATTCTTGTTAATGCACCTTACCTCGATAAATCACAAAACTGGGAAAAACTTTCAGCAACATATGCTGATTTCATTATACATGAACTCGAA
>SLGA01000160.1 GCA_007123985.1 Balneolaceae bacterium
CTGTAATCAAGACGATTGCAGAAATTTCATCACGTACATATGGCGATGATTCCGATACGGATATCGCAATGAGGGTGATAGCCGATCATATTCGCGCGGTTAGTTTTTCAATTGCTGATGGCGCCTCACCCGGAAATGACGGACGCGGATATGTAATTCGAAGAATTCTGCGGCGTGCAGTTCGGTACGGCTGGGACAGGTTAAACCTGAAAAAACCATTTATGAATAAACTGGTTGATGTACTTGCCGATCAGTTCAAAGATATTTTTCCGGAACTGGAGGCTCAAAAAGAGTATGTGCAAAATGTAATACTTGCAGAAGAGAAGAGCTTTCTGAAAACGCTCGGGCTGGGAATTGAGCTTTTTAACAGCATGATTGAGGGGTCAGAAAAAATTTCCGGGGCAGATGCCTTCAAACTTCACGATACATACGGTTTCCCGATCGATCTTACACAACTTATGGCTCGTGAAAAGGGAATCGAAGTAGATGAAGAAGGATTTAATGCCCGGATGGCCGAGCAGAAAAAACGCGCACGTGATGCCGGTAAATTTGGGGCAAAAGAGTCGGGCGATATTACATGGGACGTTTTTTCAGACGATGAATTTGAGTTTATAGGATATGATGAACTATCAGCTGAAGTGAGGATAATTGCAATTGCACGATCAGATAAGAAATCGATGATCTTGCTGGATAAATCTCCGTTTTATGCTGAGTCCGGAGGGCAGGTTGCTGATACCGGAATTCTGGAAAATGATGGTGTTGTAATCCGGATTACGGATGTTCAAAAAACAGCAGATGGCCATGTGCATTATACAAGTGAGTTGCCGGAAAACCTCTCCGGCACGTGGAAAGCCAGCGTGGATACCCATCGCAGAAAAGAGATTGAAAAACATCACTCTGCAACTCATATTATGCATGCAGCTTTGCGGGATATTCTCGGCAAACACGTTGCACAGAAAGGCTCGCTTGTAACTCCCGATCGCCTGCGGTTTGACTTTTCACACTTTGAAGCAGTAACAGATGAAGAAATGAACAGGGTTGAAAGTCTTGTGAATGAGAAAGTACGGGAAAATATTGCACTGCAGGAAGAGCGCTCTATTCCAATTGAAGAGGCAAAAGAACGTGGAGCCATGATGCTTTTTGGAGAAAAATATGGTGATTTTGTACGAGTTATTACTTTTGATCCGGATTTTTCGGTTGAGCTGTGCGGTGGTACGCATGTAAATGCTACAGGGGAGATTGGTTACTTCCGGTTCACCGCAGAGACATCGGTTGCGGCCGGGGTTCGGAGAGTTGAGGCGGTAACTGGGCTCGCTGCCGAAAAACTGATCTGCTCAGAAAAAGAAATGCTACAAAAACTACAATCTATTATTGGTTCACAAAAAGATCTGGTTCGAGGTGTTGAAGAGCTCATTGATCAAAATAAATCACTCGAAAAAGAGCTGAAAAAAATACAGCAACAACAGGCTTCCGGGCAGCTTGAATCCATCCTCAACAATAGAACGGATGTTGGCGGAATAGGATTAATTACAGGGAAAATTGAAGGTGGTGATATGGATACCCTCAAGCAGATGGGGTACGATGCACTTCATAAATGCAAAGAAAATAGCGTGATAGTTCTGGCTTCTGCAGATTCAGAAGCAGGTAAAGTTTATCTTATGGCTGCTGTTACAGAAGATTTGATTAAAAATGGAGTGAAAGCCGGTGCACTTGTGTCTGATCTTGGGCGTGTTGTAGGCGGCGGCGGCGGGGGGCAGCCCAACCTCGCAACAGCGGGAGGGCGTTTTGCTGAGAAAATACCCGATGCAATGAAAAAAGCAGAAGAGTGGTTGAGGGGTCATAAATTGTAAATTGATGGCCACCCAAATCTGAATACTTCGGAAATTTTGGGTATATTTCGAGACTGTTTACGAAAATGTCTCCGCAAGAGTGTTCCAATACATTCTCCGCTTAAGAAACTAATCTGAATAAGAAAGAATACCTTTATAAGATATGGCGAAAAAAAAGCAAGAAGCAGTATTCACGCCTATTGGGCTGAATAAAAGTAACAATGGTAAGGTTGATAAGTCGGTTGAACTGCCGCCTGCAACCAAGAAAAAGCACAAAGAGCTCGGGTTGTCTGACGATGATGTAATTGAAATGTTTGACCAAATGTTTCTTCAGAGACGCTTTGAAGAGCGAGCCATGCAGATGTATCAAAAGGGGAAATTTGGCGGATTCTTGCATCTCTATATTGGCCAGGAAGCCATTTCAACCGGAACAGTTTTTGCCCTCAATGATGATGATGATATCATAACAGCCTATCGTGACCACGGCTGGGGACTTGTAAGAGGTATTTCAGCGAAAGAGGGTATGGCAGAACTTTTTGGAAAGGCAACCGGATGTTCCAAAGGAAAAGGAGGCTCCATGCACTTTGCCAAAACTGAAAACCATTTTTGGGGTGGTTACGGAATTGTTGGTGGGCACATACCTATTGGTGGTGGACTGGCATTTGCCAATAAATATTTTGGAAACGGACAGATTTCTACCTGTTTCTTTGGTGACGGAGCCGTAGATCAGGGAGCATTGCACGAAACACTTAATATGAGCCAGCTCTGGAAGCTACCGTGTGTTTACATCGTTGAAAACAACGGTTACTCCATGGGTACAGCTGCAAACAGGCATACGGTTGGTGAAATTCACGAAAGAGCAAAAGGGTACGGAATGAAAAGTGCCTTGTTCAATGGAATGGATGCACTCACCGTGTACGAAAACATGAAAGCGATTGCTGACGACGTTCGCGAAAACAGCATTCCATATTTTGTTGAGATAAGAACCTATCGGTACAGAGGACACTCCATGTCTGATCCTCAAAAATACCGAACCAAAGAAGAGCTTGAGCAGTATCAGAAAACCGATCCGGTTGAAAGAATGAAACAGTATCTGCTGGAGGAAAAAGTTGCGAAGCAAAAAGACATCGATGCCATTCAGGAGCGAATTGAAGAGGATGTGCTGGAAGCTGTGAAATTTGCGGATGAATCTCCCTTCCCGGAAGCTGATGCACTCTATGAAGATATGTTCGCAGGAACTCCATTTATTCACGATAAGAAGTAATTAACCTGATCTTTAAACAAAACGATTTTTAAACATGGCAGTATTACAATTCAGAGAAGCACTCAAGGAAGCGATCGATGAGGAAATGGACCGTGATGAAAATGTATTCATCATGGGTGAAGAGGTTGCGGAGTATAACGGCGCCTACAAAGTAACCGAAGGTCTTCTGGATAAATATGGATTTAAACGTGTAATTGATACACCCATTTCAGAACTTGGTTTTGCCGGTATCGGAGTTGGTGCGGCAATGAAAGGTCTGAGGCCAATTGTTGAGTTTATGACATTCAACTTCGCTGTTTTGGCAGCTGATCAGATTATAAATCATGCATCAAAAATTCGATATATGCTTGGTGGACAGGCCAGTGTACCGATTGTTTTCAGAGGGCCAAATGCATCAGCCGGCCAGCTTGGTGCTACGCATTCCGTGGCATACGATTCGATGTATGCACACTTTCCAGGCCTTTCGGTGATCTATCCCTCCGAGCCGGATGATGCAAAAGGGTTGTTAAAATCGGCCATCAGAAATGATGACACCGTTATTTTTATGGAATCAGAGCAGATGTATGGTCTGAAAGGTGAAGTTTCTGAGGAAAAGGATTACATCATCCCGATTGGTAAAGCCAAAGTGAAGCGCGAAGGTGAGGATGTAACCATCGTGGCTACCGGAAAAATGTACCACATTGCAAAGCAGGCTGCCGAACAGCTCGCAAAAGATGGAGTTGATGCTGAAATTATCGATCCGAGAACCATCAAACCGTTTGACCTCGATACTGTTGTTAAGTCAATCAAAAAGACACATCGTTGTGTAATTGTTGATGAAGCACACCCATTTGGCGGGCTGGCATCGGAGGTAGGGTTCCTCATTCAGCGCGAAGCATTCGACTATCTTGACGCACCGGTGCAAAGAGTGTGCCTACCGGATGTTTGTGCACCATTTTCGAAACCACTATTTGATTTGTGGCTGCCTGATGCAAAGAATGTAATTGAGGCTGTAAACGCAGTGATGTACAGGTAAATC